>NZ_JBEYXW010000019.1:0-132322 GCF_040645195.1 Saccharomonospora sp. NPDC046836 | reverse complement strand
GCCGCGCACGCAGTGCTGCAGCCGATGCCCGACGATCCGCAGCACCTTGTCGCCGATGCTGTGCCCCAGTGAATCGTTGATGACCTTGAACTTGTCGAGGTCGATGAACAGCACGCAGGCGAGCCCGGTGCGGTCCGGTTCGGCCAGTGCGCGACCGAGCCGGGCGAGCACGAGCGTGCGGTTGGCCAGGCCGGTGAGCGGATCGTGGGTGGCGTCGTGCGCCAGTCGCTCGCCGATCGCCCTGCGCTCGGTGATGTCGGTGAACGAGGTCACGACGGTCGACGGTGGCGGTGTCTCGGGATCCAGTGGCCGGCAGCTCATCGACAGCCACACCGATCGCCCGTCCGACCGCTCGGCGCGCAGCACCCGCCCGTTGCGCGGGGTGCCGGTATGCAGCACCTCCGCGGACGGGTAGGCGTCCGCGGAGATGCGGGTCCCCGACTCGTCGTAGAGCGGGAAGCGGGTTGGCGGCGAGCCGACCAGCGCCCGTGCCGGCACGCCGAGAATGCGTGCCGCGGCCGGGTTCGCCGACTCCACCAACCCGGTTGGTCCGACCACCACGACGCCCTCCTCGAGCGCGGCCACCACGGTGCTGTACCGGCGCTCGGCACGTCGTCGTGGTGTCTCGTCGGCGCACACCAGGACGTAGCCGCCCGTCATCTCGGCAGCGGAGACGCGGATGGCCAGTGCCGTTCCGTCGGACCCGCGATGGGTCGCGTCGGTTACGCCGCCGGAGGCGACGATCACCTCGGGATCGAGCGGCGCGCCCACCAGCTCACCCACCCGGCGTCCGATCGCCTCGTCCAGCGCGTACCCGTACACCGTCTCGGCGGCGGGGTTCCAGCTCGTCACGGTCCCGTCGGCAGTGGTCGCGATGATCGCGTCGCTGACGTGTGCGACGAGCGCAGCCTGGTAGTGCAGTGCTTCCTCCGCGGATTTCTGCGCGGTGACGTCCCGCATGATCACCTGGAACGCGGGCCGCCCCCGCCAGGTCGTGCGCACTGAGACCGACTCGACGAGCATCGTGTCGCCGTCGAAACGTTTGAGCGTGACCTCCGTCGGTTTCGAGATCGCGCCCGGCTCCATGAGGCCCTTGATCCTGTCCAGCATGTCCGGCACCGAGTCGGCGGCGACGAAATCGGTGATGGGACGCCTGAGCATTTCCTCGGCCGAATCGACCGCGACGAACCGCAGCGTGGCCGGATTGACGTAGACCAGTTTGCCGCCCTCGTGCACGCAGATGGCGTCCGGGCTGAGCTCCACAAGCAACCGGTAACGATCAGCGAGGTCGGCCAGCTCCTGGTCGTTGTCGTGCCGTTCAGTCACGTCGCCGCCGGGGTGGCGATGGGCGAGAAACCGAATTCATTTCGCGTCGCCTTCCGGTGTCTCGTGGCAGTGCTCGAGTTCGAAATTCTCCCACATTGCGCACTTCTGCGCAGTTATTGTCAGTGGTTCGTCCAATTTAGGCGTGTTACGGCGCCGCTATCTGCCGTCATAGGAGAGGTGGACTGATCGGGCGGTGCGGATCCGCCCGGGTGAGGAATGACCAGGAATTGAGGGGAAGATCGTGTCACACAGAATTGGAATCTGCGGAATTGGTGCGGTAACGGGATATGGCTGGGGTCGCGAGGCGTTGTGGGACGGGCTGATGTCGGGCAAGCCCGCCGCAACGCTGACCGGCGGGTACGGCGAGAAGCGGGATGAATCATGGTGGATCGCGGCCGTTCCGGAAGGCGGCGACCCGGTGGACGGCCGTGGCCGCTTCGCCCGCGCCATGCGGGCATCGGCCAGGGAGGCGATCGACGACGCGAAGCGCCGCGGCTGGTCTCCTGGTGCGCGGGTCGGTCTGCTACATGCCGTCGTCCTCGGCGAGGTGTACCTGTGGAAGGACTTCTACGTCGCCGATCGGGGCATGCTGCGTGTGCGCGACTACCTCGCGCTGATGCCGTCGACGCCCATGTCGACGTTCATGCAGGAGTACGGCTTCCACGGGCCGGCGATGAACGTGTCGGCGATGTGCGCCTCCGGTAACGCCGGGCTGCTCACCGCGCAGACCTGGCTCGACTCGGGGATCGTGGACGACGTCGTGCTCGTCGCCACCGACCTGTCGGTGACACCCGAGAACGTGTGGCATTTCGCCGCACTCGGCGCCGCCGTGGTCAACCGCGAACCACTCGACGGCTGCCGTCCGTTCCAGGAGGGCAGCCGTGGATTCGTCATGGGGGAGGCGTCGGTCGGCATGGTGCTGTCCAATCGCTGCGACCGCCCGTACGCGGTCGCGCTCGGCGGCGCGATGTCGCACGACGCCTACCACGTGACCTCCCTCGATCCTGGCTTCCCCGAGGTGCGGCGTTGCTTCGTCGAGGCTCTCGAGGACGCGCACGTCTCGCCGGCCGACGTCCGGTACCTCAACGCGCATGGCCCCGGCACCAAGCAGTGTGATCGGGTCGAGGCGGCGATCCTGGAGGAGCTTTTCGAACCGGACACCGGGATCTACTCGATCAAGCCGCTCGTCGGCCACTGCCAGGGCGCGGCGTCGGCTGTGGAGATCGTGGTCGCCGCGCTGGGCTACGAGCGCGGCACTGTGCCCGCGCCGCCCCGGGTGGCCGCGGCGCATCCACAGCTGCTGAACGGCGCGTTTCCCGTGAATGACGGTCTGACCGTCAAGTCCTCGCTGGGCATGGGCGGTCACAACTCCGTTGTGGTGCTCGCCCCGGCTGGGCGGTGAACATGCCGGTGACCGGCGGGTCGGCGGGCAGCCGGTCACCGGCCCTCAGCCGCCGAGTGAGGCATTGAGCGTGATCGCCGTCCCGGCGAGCGCCTTGCTGACGGGGCAGGTGTCCTTCGCGACCCGCGCCAGCTCGGCGAACTTGTCGGCGGCCACGCCCTCGACGTCGGCGCGCAACGTGATGTCGATGGCGTTGATCGCCAGCCCGCCGTCGGCGGGACCGAGCGTGACCTCGGCCGTGGTGTCGATCGTCTTCGGGGTGAGGCCTTCCTTCTCCAGCACGGCGGAGAGGTTCATCGCAAGGCAGGAGGACTGCGCGGCGGCGATCAGCTCCTCGGGGCTGGTCTGCCCCTCGGCGTTGCCGATGCGGTGCGGGAACGAGACGTCGAAGTGCCCGGCGTTCGAGGAGTCGAGCGTGACGGATCCCGTGCCGGAGTTGAGTCCACCGGTCCAGTGAGTGGTGGCATCGCGACTGGCCATGGCCAGCTCCTTTCCGTGGTCGGTCTCGGAGCACGCACCTCGACCATAGGCCCATTCCGCTCAGCTCAGCCCGACGAAGGAGGCCAACTGCTCGACGGCGTTGGCGAAGAAGTCGTCGGCGGGTTCGAACGTGCCGACGAACTGTCCGGTGAGCTCGAAGCTGAGCATTCCGTACACCTGAGTCCAGGCGATCACGCCGCGTGCCAGCACCTCCTGGGGAACACCGGGCGCCAAGTGGTTCGCGATCGTGTCGAGCTGTTCGCGCAGCCGTGGCGTCAGCTCGGGAGCCGGGCCAGCCTGCTCGATCGTGCCTGCCTGCCAGGCGTCATGGACGATGCCGAGAAAGGCGGTGGGCACCCGGCTGGCCGGGGTGACCGTGTCCTGCGGTGCCCGGTAGCCGGGAACCGGCGAACCGTAGATCAGTGCGTACTCGTGCGGGTGTTCGCGGGCCCACGTGCGCAGCGCTGCGCAGGCGATGCGCCACCGCTCGCCCGGCGTGGAGCCGCGCTCCGCCGCGGTCTCGACGGCGGCGCCGACGGCGTTGTACGCGTCGATGATCAGCGCGGTGAGCAGGTCGTCGCGGCTGGGGAAGTAGCGGTAGAGCGCCGAGGAGACCATGCCGAGCTCTCTGGCCACCGCACGCAGCGACAGGCCGTCCGCGCCGCGGAGGCCGAGCTGCCTGCGTGCCTCGTCCTTGATCGCGGCCGTCAGCTCGGCTCTTGCTCGTTCCCGTGCGGTGAGATGTGCTGGCATGGCGCCAGTCTGCCAAATTCGGAGAGCGGTGCACAAATTCGAGAGCACCGCTCTTGACTGTGGGCCGACGTCTCATGTTCACTGGTCGCAGTTGAGAGCAGTGCTCTCGGAAACCGCTTCGAGGAGACGACCGACATGAGCGCCGACCACGACCAGAACCGTTACCTGGAGCCGGGCAGGGCGACGCGGCTGTTCAACGCGACCGTCGCGGGGCTGACCAGGCTGGGCCTGAGTTTGTTCGGCAGCCGGATTCTCGCCGTGCGTGGCCGCAAGAGCGGGCAGTGGCGGTCCACTCCGGTGAACCTGCTGACCTTCGAGGAAACCCGCTACCTCGTTGCCCCGCGCGGGCACACCCAGTGGGTACGCAACCTCAGGGCCAGCGGCGAGGCGCAGCTGCGGATCGGCAGGCGGGTCGAGATGGTGCGGCCCGTCGAACTCGCCGACGACGAGAAGCCCCCGGTGATCCGCGCCTACCTCAAGAAGTGGGCCTGGGAGACCGGTGCCTTCTTCGAGGGCATCAACGCCAAGACCCCCGACAGCGAGCTGCGCCGTGTCGCCCCGGGCTTCCCGGTCTTCCGCCTGCCCTCCTAGCGCTCGGTAGGGGTCCCCAAGGTGGCCTTGGGGGACAATTCAGAGTAGGTGGGTGGCGGCCAGGGCTAGTGGGTCCAGGTCGTCCGCGTCGGTGGTCACCAGGCGGCGTAGCTCGGCCTTCATCCGCGGATCCCAGAACATCCGGATGTGCGCGGCGATCGCCTCCGCCGCCTGCTCAGGCGGCAGGTGCTGGAACTGGACGGCGATATCGTTGGCCATCCGGATCTGCGGTGAGTGCACCGCGTGCTCCCCGTTCAGTCCGCCCATGCCGGTTCCTCGTCGCGTTCCACCGCAGCGGCGCTCGCGGCAGTGCGCAGGCCCACCTGCACCGCCGTCACCTTGTACTCGGGGCAGTTGGTCGCCCAGTCGGAGTTCTCCGTGGTCACCACGTTGGCGCCGGTCACCGGGTGGTGGAACGTCGTGTACACGACACCCACGGGCATCCGGTCGGCGATCAGCGCGCGCAGCGTCGTGGTACCGACCCGGCTGGTGAGGGTGACCTCATCGCCGTCGGCGATGCCGCGCACCTCCGCATCGTGCGGGTGGATCTCCAGCACGTCCTCCGGATGCCACGCAACGTTGGCGGTACGCCGGGTCTGCGCGCCCACGTTGTACTGGCTGAGGATGCGCCCGGTCGTGAGGATCAGCGGGTACTTGCGGGTGCTGCGCTCGCGCGTCGCCACGAACGGCGTCTGCACGAACCTGCCCTTGCCGCGGACGAACCCGTCCACGTGCATCACCGGCGTGCCCTCCGGTGCCGCGTCGTTGCACGGCCACTGCACGCTGCCCAGCTTGTCGAGCTTGTCGAACGACACGCCGGCGAACGTCGGCGTCACCGACGCGATCTCGGCCATGATCTCGCGTGGGTGCTGGTAGTCCATGTCGTAGCCCATGGCCTGCGCGATCTCGCATGCCACGCGCCACTCGTCCTTGCCGGTCTTCGGCGCCATGACCGGGCGGACGCGGTTGATGCGCCGCTCGGCGTTGGTGAACGTCCCGTCCTTCTCCAAAAAGGACGTGCCGGGCAGGAAGACGTGTGCGAACTTGGCTGTCTCGTTGAGGAAGAGGTCCTGCACCACGACGAGTTCCATCGAGGACAGTGCGGAGGTGACGTGCTGGGTGTTCGGATCGGACTGGGCGATGTCCTCACCCTGCACGAACAACCCGCGGAACGTGCCGTCGACGGCGGCGTCGAACATGTTGGGGATCCGCAGGCCCGGCTCCGGCAGGATCGGGCGCTCCCACAGCTTCTCGAACACCTCCCGCACGGCCTCGTCGGAGACGTGCCGGTAACCGGAGAGCTCATGAGGGAACGAGCCCATGTCACAGGAGCCCTGCACGTTGTTCTGGCCGCGCAAGGGGTTCACGCCGACGCCCTCGCGGCCGATGTTGCCGGTCGCCATCGCGAGGTTCGCCATGCCCATGACCATTGTGGAGCCCTGGCTGTGCTCGGTGACGCCGAGCCCGTAGTAGATGGCGGCATTGCCGCCGGTGGCATACAGACGGGCCGCTGCTCGGACCTGCTCCGCGGGCACACCGGTGATCGACTCGGTGGCCTCCGGGCTGTTCTCCGGCTGGGCGATGAAATCTGCCCACGCCCCGAAGTCCTCGCATCGTTGGTCCACAAAGGACTCATCGGCGAGTCCTTCGGTGACCACGACGTGTGCCAGGGCGTTGACGATCGCGACGTTGGTGCCCGGCGCCAGCTGCAGGTGGTGCTGGGCCTCGATGTGCGGCGAGCGCACCAGGTCGATCCGGCGCGGGTCGACGACGATCAGCTTTGCACCCTCGCGGAGCCTGCGCTTCATCCGCGAGGCGAACACCGGATGCCCGTCGGTCGGGTTCGCGCCGATCACCATGATCACGTCCGCCTCGCCGACCGAGCGGAAGTCCTGCGTACCGGCAGAGGTGCCGAAGGTCTGCTTCAGTCCGTACCCGGTCGGCGAGTGGCATACCCGCGCGCAGGTGTCGACGTTGTTGTTGCCGAACGCCGCGCGCACCATTTTCTGCACCACGTAGACCTCTTCGTTGGTGCACCGCGAAGACGTGATGCCGCCGATCGAGCCGGTGCCGTGGCGGCCCTGGATGTCGCGGAACCGCTCGGCGACGTAGGCGATCGCGGTCTCCCAGTCGACCTCCCGCCACTCGTCGGTGATGCGCTCGCGGATCATCGGGTTGAGCTGCCGGTCGGGGTGCGTTGCGTAGCCGAAAGCGAAGCGCCCCTTGACGCATGAGTGCCCCTCGTTCGCGCCGCCGTCCTTGTGGGGCACCATCCGCACGAGCTCGTCGCCACGCAGCTCGGCCTTGAACGAGCAACCGACGCCGCAGTAGGCGCACGTGGTGAGCACGGTTCGCGTCGGCATGCCGAGGTCCACAACGGACTTCTCCTGCAGTGTCGCCGTCGGGCAGGCCTGCACACAGGCGCCGCAGGACACGCATTCGGAGTCCATGAAGGACTCACCCGCGCCGGGTGAGACCTTCGAGTCGAAGCCGCGACCCTCGATGGTCAGCGCGAACGTGCCCTGCACCTCGCCGCAGGCGCGCACGCAACGCGAGCACACAATGCACTTCGATGCGTCGAAGTCGAAGTAGGGGTTGCTGGTGTCCTTCGGTGCGTCGAGGTGGTTCTCCCCCTCATAGCCGTAGCGCACCTGGCGTAGGCCGACGACGCCGGACATGTCCTGCAGCTCGCAGTCGCCGTTGGCCGCGCAGGTGAGACAGTCGAGTGGGTGGTCGGAAATGTAGAGCTCCATGACGCCCTGGCGCAGCTTCTCCAGCCGCGGTGTCTGCGTGCGGATCTTCATGCCGTCGGCCACCGGTGTCGTGCAGGAGGCCGGTGTGCCCTTGCGGCCATCGATCTCCACCAGGCACAGCCGGCAGGACCCGAACGCATCGAGACTGTCGGTGGCGCACAGCTTCGGGATGTCGGTCCCGCTCTGCGCCGCGGCACGCATGACCGAGGTGCCCTCGGGCACGCTGACCGGTATGCCGTCGATCTCCACCGTGACCGTCGCTGTGCCGGGCTTGGCCGGGGTGCCGAGGTCGTGCTCCTTCAACAGTCCCATTACGTCGCCTCCCTGTGGTTGGCGGTGAAGTCTTCGGGGAAGTGGTTCAGTGCACTTCGGACTGGATTCGGCGTCAGGCCGCCCATCGCGCAGAGCGAGCCGTCGGTCATCAGCTCGCAGAGGTCGTTGAGTAGTGCGAGGTTGCCGTCGGCGTCCTCGCCTCCGGTGATCCTGTCGATCACCTCGACACCCCGTACAGCGCCGACTCGGCAGGGTGTGCACTTGCCGCAGGACTCCTCGGCGCAGAACTCCATCGCAAATCGGGCCATCGATGCCATGTCCACGGTGTCGTCGAACACGACGATCCCGCCGTGGCCGAGCATCGCGTCCGCCGCGGCGAACGCCTCGTAGTCCATGGGCAGGTCGAATTGGGTTGTCGGTACGTACGACCCGAGCGGGCCCCCGACCTGCACGGTCCGCACCGGTCTTCCCGAGCGGGTCCCGCCGCCGTAACCGTTCACCAGCTCGCCGAGCGTGATACCGAACGCGGTCTCGAACACCCCGCCGCGCGCGATGTTGCCGGCCAGCTGGAAGACCTGGGTGCCGCGGGATCGCTCGACCCCGAGCCCGGCGTAGGCCGCCGATCCTTGCGAGAGTATCCATGGGACGCTGGCCAGCGTCAGCACGTTGTTAACCACGGTCGGCTTGCCGAACAGACCGGTGATCGCGGGGATCGGCGGTTTCGAGCGCACCATCCCGCGCTTGCCCTCCAGGCTTTCCAGCATGGAGGTCTCCTCGCCGCAGATGTAGGCGCCCGCCCCGACGCGTACGAAGAGGTCGAAGCGCAGACCGGAACCGAGTACATCGGCGCCGAGCCAGCCTTGTGCGTAGGCGATGTCGATGGCGCGCCGCATCGTGTGCACGGCGTCGGGATACTCGGAGCGGATGTAGATGTAGCCCTCGCTCGCGCCGACCACATGGGCTGCGATCGTCATCCCCTCGATAAGACAGAACGGATCGCCTTCCATGAGCATCCGGTCGGCGAAGGTTCCGGAGTCGCCCTCGTCGGCGTTGCAGCACACGAACTTCAGCGGTCCCTCGGCGTTACGGACCGTGTTCCACTTGATACCGGCGGGAAAGCCCGCGCCACCGCGGCCGCGGAGGCCGGATTCGGTGACCTCGGTGACGACCTCGGCCGGGTCCAGTTCGAGCGCACGGCGCAGCCCGGCGAGCCCGCCGTGTGCCTCGTAGTCCGTTGTGGACAGTGGATCGGTGACGCCGACCCTGGCGAAGCACAGCCGCTGTTGGTCGCGCATCCAAGGCAGCCCGTTCACCGGGCCGACGCACAGTTCGTGCTCGGCACCGTGCAGCAGTCCGGCAGCGAGGAGTTCCGGTACGGCCGCCGGTGTCACCGGGCCGTAGCCGATCCGCCCACGCTCGGTCTCCACCTCCACCAGTGGTTCGAGCCACAGCATGCCGCGCGAGCCGTTGCGTACCACGCGGACAGGTTCGCCCGCTTCACGCTGGATGGCCGCGGCGACCTCGTTGGCGCCGACCGACGTGGCAGCCGAGTCCCTCGGCACGTAGACCGTGATCATTCCGCGCTCTCTTCCGCCGCCAGGATGCCGATGAGCCTGCCGCGGTCGACGCGCCCGTACAGCCGCCCGTTGACCTGGGCGGCGGGGCCCAGCGCGCAGTTGCCGAGGCAGAACACCTGCTCGAGGGTGACCGAGCGGTCGGGCGTCGTCTGCCCGACCTTCACTCCGAAGATGTGCTCGGCATCGGCGACGAGTTGTTCGGCGCCCACCGACTGGCAGGCCTCGGCGCGGCACAGGCGCACCGTCGTGGTGCCGGCGGGCTCGGCGCGGAAGTCGGAGTAGAAGCTGATGACGCCGTGAACGTCCGCGCGCGACATGTTGAGCTCGGCGGCCAGCACCGGCACGACCGCCGGATCGAGGTGGCCGAGCTGGTCCTGGATGTCGTGCAGGATGGGCAGCAGCGCACCCCGGTCGTCCCGGTGCGCTTCGACCACGGCACGCACTTGCTCCATGAGCGAAGCGTCCACGCTGTCGACCGCCATACGACGCCTCCTTGCGGCTGTATACGGTATACAGATGCGATCGTACTCGGGTACTGGCGTAGACAACAAGGGTACGTTCAGGCTCGCGCGTGGGCGATGTCGAAATCCGCCATGCGGAAGGAAAGTTCTCGCCCAGTGACGTGCGAATCTCGCCGCTACTTCCTTCGCAGGCTGATGTCGTCGGGGTTGACGAGGTCGGAGGCGGTCCAGCCGTCCAGGTCGTACTCGGCCATGCACTGCTCGGCGAAGCCCTTCATGGCATCGGCCGAACCGGACTCCTGCGCGGCGAACAGCAGTTCTGCGCGCACGCACTCGTGGTTGCCGGAGTAGTTGCGTTCGTAGAGCTCGTGCCTGCCACCGAACTCGCTGCCGATGGAGTCCCAGATCAGCTTCATGAGCTTCACCCGCTCCACGGCGTCCATCCCGTTCGAACCGCGCACGTACCGGTCGAGGTAGGGGCGGATCTCGGGGGACTTGAAGTCGGCGGCGTTGGATGGCAGGTAGATCAGACCGCTGCCGAGGTCCTGCATGATGATCTCGCGCACGCGCGGGTAGCCGATGGTCATGAACCAGCGGTAGGCCAGGCCGTAATCCAGGTGTGGCAGGACGGCACCGTGCTTCCACTCATCGGGCCTGGTTGCCATGGCGTCGGAGATCGCCCAGAACATGTTGCGCCAGCCGAGTACCTCGCCGACCCGGGTCTGGATGCCACGGAAGTCCTTGGTACCAGTGGCTTCCACGCCTTTCATCAGCAGACCGGCGAGGAAGTCCAGCTTGACCGCCAGCCGGGTGACGCCGTGGAAGGTGAAGCGGTGCAGGAACCCGGAGCCGGGGAAGAAGGTGCTTGCCTTCTCGGGGTCGCCGTAGATGAAGACGTTCTCCCACGGGATCTTCACCCGGTCCAGGATGAAGATCGTGTCGTTCTCGTCGAAACGTGAGGAGAGCGGGTAGTCGTACGGGCTCGCCATCACGTCCGAGGCCTGCGCGTAGGAGTGCCGGCAGATCAGCTTCATGCCCGGTGCGCCCATCGGCACGGTGCACACGAGGGCGAACTCGCGCTTCTTGATCGGCAGGCCGTAGTGGGCGATGAAGTTGTAGTGAGTGATCGCAGAGCCGGTCGCCACCACCTTGGCGCCGGACACGATCAGGCCGTCGTCACGCTCGTCCTCGACGTGCATGAAGACGTCGGCGACCTCGTCGGGGTCGCGATCGCGGTCGACCGGCGGGTTGATGATCGCGTGGTTCCAGTAGAGGACCTTCTCCTGCGATTCGGCGTACCAGCGGCGCGCGTTGCCGGCGAACGGTTCGTAGAAGTCCGCATTGGCGCCGAGGGTGCCGAGGAAGGCGGCCTTGTAGTCGGGGCTGCGGCCGAGCCAGCCGTAGGCCATCCTGGCCCACTCGGCGATGGCGTCACGGTCGGCCAGCAGGTCCGCGCTGTTGTGCGGGGTGCGGAAGAACGAGTGGGTGAACCCGCTGCTGCCCGTGTCGGTCGGCGCGGTGACCACGCTCCGCCTGCCCGGGTCGTGCAGGGAGTCGTAGAGGCGGGCGGTCATCCGTACCGAGTTGCGGAACGCCGGGTGGGTGGTGACGTCGGCAACCCTGTCGCCGTAGATGAAGATCTCGCGGCCGTCGCGAAGGCTCTCGATGTACTCGTCACCGGTCAGCGGGCGCGTCGTTCGCTGGGTGGACGCTGGTGCGGGGGTCTCCTGCTGTGCCGTCACTTTCTGCTCCTTACGGATTGGCTCAGCCGGCTTTGGTGCTCACGGCGCGGGGAACCAGGGCAGGCTCGGGCAGTCGGCGGGACTTGCCGTCTTTGGCGGTGCGGTCGAGCGAGATCGCGCTGAACGAGTTCACCGCGGCGCCGGGTGGTACGTGCTCGCTGGTGCCGGTGGCGGCCGTGCTGCCGGTCGCGAGGTGGCCGAGGCAGGTTCGCAGTAGTCGCGGATCGGTTCGCACGGCACCTCCCCGTCATACGCATTGCGTATGACTTGGCCGCTATCCGGTACGAATCGACTCTGATCCCGCCCGGTTTCCAGTGTCAAGGGCCGCGAGTCCCCCGCTCCTGCACGCGAGTCCCCCGCCCCGGTCCGCGAGTTGCCCGCTCCTGCACGCGAGTTGCCCGCTGGGGCGCGTGAGTTGTCCGCTCCGGCATGCGAGTTGCCTGCTGGACAAGAACACCCGGGTAGCCCCGCTCTCTGGGCACCCAGGTCGGCGGCTGGGGCGCGGCGGAGGCGAGCCTCAGCCGAGGCGTCCGTGCCGTCAACCGGCTGGGGCGGGGGACTCGCGGACCGGGGCGGGGGACTCGCCGGCTGAGGCGGGCAACTCGCGCTCGGGAACGGGCAACTCGCGGACCGGACGGGGGGACTCGCGGACCGGGGCGGGGGACTCGCGCGCTGGAGACCGGCGCGCGGTTAGCCGAGTAGTTCGGGAGCCTCCGCACGTACGAGTGCTGTCAGCTCCGCCATGGTCGGGTTGACGAGCGCGTGTTCGCCGACGAACACGGTCGGCACGGTCTCGTTGCCGTCGGCGACGGAGCGAACCCGAGCGGCCGCATCCGGGTCCTCCCAGATGTTCACGCCGCGCACGGGCAGGCCGCTGCGGTCCAGCGAGCTGCGGAGCATGCTGCAGAACGGGCAGCCCGGCCGCCAGTAGAACTCGATCTCCATCGTACCCACGGTGCCACCTTAATCAACTTCCCGGCGCGCAAGGGCCGACCACACCAGGCACGCTGGGCACCATGGATTTCGAGTCGGTCGCCGATGAGCTGTACGGGCTGGACCGGGACGAGTTCGTCGCGGTCCGCGGGCAGCGCGCCGCCGAGGCGCGCGACGCGAGCAACCGGGAGCTGGCGGCCAGGATCCGCGAGCTGCGTAAGCCGACGAGTGCTGCGTGGCTGGTCAACGGTCTGGCACGCCGTGCTCGGCGGCAGATCGGCGAGCTCGCCGAACTCGGCGAGGCCCTGCGGAACGCGCACGCGGAGCTGGCAGGCGAGCGGCTCCGCGCGCTCTCGCGGCAACGCCATGAGCTGATACAGGCGCTGACGGACGAGGCGGTGAGGCTCGCCGGCGGCCCGGTGGGGGAGTCCGTCGTGCACGAGGTCTACGACACCCTCGACGCTGCGCTCGCCGATCCGGCGGCCGGCGCGCTGGTGGCGGCGGGCAGGCTCACCACCGCACTACAGCCCGCCGACGCCTTCGCCGGCGACTGGTTCGCCGTCGGTCCAGCGCCGCCGCAGCCCAAGCAGGCCCACAAGCCCGCACCGGAACCGCCGCGAGACGATGCGGCCCGTCGCCTGCGCGAGCAGCGCAAGCGGGTTCGCGCCACGCTGGCGGAGGCGCAGACCGCGCGCAACGCCGCCGTACGTGAGCTGCGTGCCGCGGAGCACGACGAGGCGAGAGCCCGCGAACGGACCGCGGCGGCGCGCACCGAGTTCGAAACGGCCGACGAACGCGTAGCCCAGCTCGAGACGGAACTGTCCGAATTGGAGTGAGGGCCGCTAGCCGACGGCGAGTGCGAGGTACTTGGTGTCGAGGTACTCGTCGATGCCCTCGGGGCCGCCTTCCCTGCCGAAGCCGGATGCCTTCACACCACCGAAGGGCGCTGCCGGATTCGACACGAGACCGGTGTTGATCCCGACCATGCCGGTGTGCAGGTTCTCGCCAACCCGCACCGCGCGGTCGAGGTCGCGGGTGAACAGGTAGCCGACGAGGCCGAACTCGGTGTCGTTGCCGAGCGCCACTGCCTCGTCCTCGTCGGCGAAGGTCGTGACCGGGGCGACCGGGCCGAACACCTCCTCGCGCAGGATGCGGGCATCCTCGGGCACGTCGGCCAGCACGGTCGGCCGGTAGAAGTACCCCGTGCCCGCCACGGTCTCCCCGCCGGTCGTCACCCTGGCGCCACGGGTGCGGGCGTCCTCGACCAGTTCGATGACCTTGTCCCGCTGTTCCGCGCTGATGAGCGGCCCGACCGTGACGCCCTTCTCGGTGCCGTGGCCGATCCGCTGCGCCGACATCTCCGCTGTCAACCGCCGGGTGAACTCCTCGGCGACCGGTTCGGCGACGTGGAACCGGTTCGCCGCCACACAGGACTCGCCGTTGTTGCGCAGCTTGGCCGTGAGGGCGCCGCGCACCGCCGCATCGAGGTCGGCGTCGGCGAAGACCAAGAACGGCGCGTTGCCGCCCAGCTCCATGGACATGCGCTGCAGGTTGCCGGCGCACTGCTCGACGAGCCGCCGTCCCACCTCGGTCGAACCGGTGAACGACAGCTTGCGCACGCGTGCGTCCGCCAGCACCGGATTGACGATGCGGGTGGCCGAGGTGCTCGGCACCACGTTCAGCACGCCGTCGGGTAACCCCGCCTCGGTGAGCAGATCAGCCAGGTTGAGCATGGACAGCGGGGTGAGCTGCGGCGGCTTGACGATCATGGTGCACCCCGCGGCGACGGCGGGCCCGATCTTGCGGGTGCCCATCGCCAGCGGGAAGTTCCACGGTGTGATCAGCAGGCACGGCCCTACCGGCTGCCGCGTGACGATCAGGCGCCCGCCGCCCGCCGGGTTGGGCGAGTACCGGCCGTCGATGCGGACCGCCTCCTCCGAGAACCAGCGGAAGAACTCGGCGGCGTAGTTGACCTCCGTGCGCGACTCGGCGAGGGTCTTGCCCATCTCGAGCGTCATCAGCACTGCCAGATCGTCGGCACGCTCCCGCATCAGCTGCCACGCGCGCCGCAGGATCTCGCCCCGCTCGCGCGGCGGTGTTCGTGCCCACGCCTCCTGCGCCGCGGCCGCGGCCTCGACCGCTGCTTCGGCGTCGGTGGCCTGACCGTCGGCGACCTCGCACAACCGTTGCTCGGTGCCGGGGTCGTCGACTCCGAAGGTGCTTCTGTCGGCCGAGTCCTGCCACTTACCGTCGATGAACAGCTGCGTGGGAATGCGCTCGACGATGCCACTCATGGCCTCCGGCTACCCACCGTGCCGGGTCGGCATGCAACCGGACGCATGGTCGGCACCGTCTTGTTGCCATGCGACTCGTGAGCATGCTTGCGCTTCTTCTCGTTGCCGGATGTGGAGCGTCAGCCGGAGCCGGCGGCGCCGACCGGCCCTGTACCGAGATCGGGGCCTCGACCGGCATCGCGGTGGACATCGCGCCGAGGCCGGCAGGTCCCGAGGCTGTGACCGCGACAGTCGAGGCGTGCTGGGGACGAACCTGCCGGACGGCTCCGGTGGAGTTGTCCCTGTCGACCACGGCCGGACCGCCGACGTGCACCGGTAACGGGCAGGACGACTCCTGCTCCGCCGCAATGCGGTACACCGGCGGGAAGAACGGTTTCGCCTACATCGACGACCTGCCAGAGCAGCCGGTCGCGGTGACGCTGACGGTGAGCGGCGACGGCGGCACGGAGATCGTGCGGCAGGAGCTCGACATCACCGCCCAGCCGGTGTACCCGAACGGCCCGCACTGCGGCGCGGCCGGACCCCAGGCGCGGTTGCACGTCGACGCGGCGGGCAACGTCCGGGCGAGGTGATGCACGAACGAGCCCGGGTTTCCCCCGACGAAACCCGGGCTCGCTCGCGTGGCCTAGCCGATGTCGCGCCGCCGGAAGCCCACCAGCCCGGCGCCGACCAGTGCGACGGCGATCAGGCCGAGCCAGATCAGTGGCGTCGCGGTGAACTCGGCACCGGGCAGCTTCGGAACGTGTTGGAACGGCGAGACGTTCAGCACGGCCTGCCCGACGTTCGCGATCGGCCCGAACATGCTGATCAGTACGAAGAGCGCGGCGAGTGCCCAGGCGAGGTTCGAGAACTGCGGCACGATGCCGAAGATGGCCACACCGGCCCCCGCGACCACCCATACCGCGGGCAGTTGCGCTAGCGAGGCGCCGAGCATCGACGACAGCTGGCCGCCGAGGTCCCCGATACGCAGACCGTGCAGCAGACCGGTGAAGAAGCCCGAAACGACCACCAGCGACGCCGTGCCCAGGAGGACGAACACCAGGTGGCCGGCGAGCCAGCGGAGCCTGCTCACCTTGGTGGCGAGCAACGGTTCGACGCGTACCGCGGTCTCCTCGGAACGCATCCGCAGCGTGGCCTGGACTGCGTAGAACGATGCGATCATGGCGATGATCCCGGCGATCGCGGCGAGGAATGCCGCCTGTAGACCTTCGGCGCCGCCCAGCCGCTGGAACATCTGCCTTGCCTGCTCGCTGTCCCCGACCACGTCGCCGATGCCGGCCGCGAGCGATCCGTACAGCGCGCCCATGACCGCGAAACCGATCAGCCAGCCGATGAGCGCACCGCGGTGCAGCCGCCACGCGAGCGCGAGCGGGGACCGCAGGCCCGGACTCGCCTCGGCTGGGCCTGGCCGGGCGGCCATGAGGCTCATCCCGATGTCGCGCTTGGGCAGCAGCCAGTAGCCGAATGCGCAGGTGAGTACCGCGGCGCCGGCCAGCAAGCCCAGCACCCACCAGCGCTCGTCGGCGAACGCCCGCACCTGTGTGGACCAGCCGATGGGCGAGAGCCACGACAGCCAGTGCACGTCCCTCGCGGCGTCACCCAGGGCCCTGAGCAGGAACGTGACCCCGAGTACGGCGGTGGCGATGCCGTTGGCCGTGCGTGAGTACTCGGCGAGCTGCGCGGTCACCGCAGCCACGCCGATGAACACGAAACCGGCGAGTGTCGTCGAGAACCCGAACGCGAACGAGCCCGCGGCAGGCAGACCGGTGCCGATCAGGCTGAGGGCCATGACCAGGCCGGTCGCGATACTGCCGAGCCCGGCGACGATGACGGCGGCGGTCAGCGGCGCGTACCGCCCGACGACGGCCGAGGACAGCAGTTCCTGCCTGCCGGTGTCCTCTTCCTGCCTGGTGTGCCTGGTCACCGTGAAGATGCAGACGAGTGCCAGGAACAGCGGCAGGAAGGTGCCGTAGCGCCAAGCGGTGAAGCCGCCTGCGGTGCTCAGGTCGAACGCGGGCCCATAGAGCAGCGTCAACGACGGGTTGCTGCCCATCGTCGCGGTCAGGGAATCGCGTTGTGCCTGCGTGGCGTACAGCGTTTCGTAGGTACCGGCGCCCGCCGAGGCGATGACACCGAGCACCAGTATCCAGATCGGCAGCACGATCCGGTCGCGCCGCAGCGCGAGGCGCACCAGGTGGCGGGTGCCGGCGAGGAGGTGGCCGTTGCCGGTCACGGCGACGGGCCGGTCCAGCGTCGCAGTCGGCGTGGTCATCGTCCTGCTCCCACCTTGGTGTCCGACGCCTCGGTGTAGTGGCGCAGGAACAGCTCCTCCAGCGTCGGCGGCTGGCTGGTGAGACTGCGCAGGCCGATGGTGGTGAGCTTGCGCAGCACCTCGTCCAGCGAGTGTGTCTCCACGTCGAAGCGCACCTTGTTGCCCTCGATCCGTAGGTCGTGCACGTTCGCCAGCGTCGAGAGGCCGTTGGGGTGCCCCGCCAGCTCCGCGGAGATCGAGGTGCGGGTGAGGTGCCGAAGGTCGGCGAGCGTGCCGGTCTCGACGGTGCGCCCGTTGCGGATGATGCTGACGCGGTCGCACAGCGCCTCGACCTCAGCGAGGATGTGGCTGGACAGCAACACGGTACGTCCCTGCTCGCGCTCCTCCTGGATGGCGTACTGGAACGTCGCCTCCATCAGCGGGTCCAGACCCGAGGTCGGCTCGTCGAGGATCAGCACCTCGACGTTGGACGCGAGCGCCGCCACGATGGCGACCTTCTGGCGGTTCCCCTTGGAGTAGGTGCGCCCCTTCTTCGTGGGGTCGAGCTCGAACCGCTCCATGAGCTCCTTGCGGCGCCGCTTGTCGAGGCCGCCCCGCAGCCTGCCGAGCAGGTCGACGACCTCGCCGCCGGAGAGGTTCGGCCAGAGGTTGACGTCGCCGGGCACGTAGGCGAGCCGCCTGTGCAGGCTCGCGGCGTCGCGCCACGGGTCGCCGCCGAGCAGGCGGACCTTGCCCTTGTCGGCGCGCAGAAGTCCGAGCAGGACGCGGATGGTCGTGGACTTACCGGCGCCGTTGGGGCCGAGGAAGCCGTGCACCTCGCCGGTGGCAACTGAGAGGTCGAGTCCGTCGAGGGCCTTCGTCGACCCGAACGATTTGTGCAGGCCCGAGACGGAGATGGCGTTATCCATGCCGCCGAAGGTACAGTGATTTCACGAAGTTGTGAAGTTAAGAAAATGTATGGATCGTATGATCCTTCACGGGGAGCGCAGGAAGGATGGTTGTCATGTCCAGCAGGCCCCAGTCACAGCGTGATCCCACGCCCCATGGGCGCGACGAGGAGAAAGTCGCCAGGTACATCGAGGGGCTGGCCATCACCCTCAACCAGATGGGCCTCCAGCGGATGGCCGCGCGGGTGTTCGCCGCGCTGACCGTCTCCGACAGTGGCCGGATGACCGCGGCGGAGCTGGCCGAGAAGCTGGTCGTCAGCCCCGCCGCCATCTCCGGTGCGGTGCGCTATCTGGAACAGGTCGGCCTGGTCTCCAAGGAGCGGCTGCCCGGTGAGCGGCGTGATCACTACCGGCAGTTCGACGACTTCTGGTACGCCTCCTACCTCAAACGGGACCGCATGATGCGGATGTGGCGCGACGCCACTGTCGACGGCATCGCGGCGCTGGGTCCGGACACCCCCGCCGGGCAGCGGGTCGCCAAGATGGCCGACTTCCTCGACTTCCTGGTCAAGGAGTTGCCGGCCCTGTTCGATCGCTGGCACGAGGAGCGCACGGGGAAGTAGCGGGCGCACCGGCTCGCATCTTCTTGGCAGAAAGTTGCACCCGAGGTGTATCTGGCCGACACCTTGTTGCTTCTTTTGGGCGAGGAGCACGTTTCGCCGCCTACCGAGGAGAGTGAGCAGCAGCCCGATGACCGACGAAACGCTGGCCGAGCAGCAACCCGGTCAGGACGAGCCGACTGATCCGCCGAAGGAAACCCCGCCACCTGAGCCGCCCACCGGCTGGGATCCGTACGCACCGCCGCCCGACGGCTGGGACCCCTACAGCCCGCCGCCGGCGCCCAAGGGCTGGGACCCCTATAGTTCGCCGCCCAACGGCACGCCCCAGCCCGCGCCCGGTGACGCTCCGGTGCCCTCGGGTGGCTGGGTCAGCGGCAGAGCGATCACTCACCTGTGGTCCGCCAGCAGCTCGCCGGGCGTGTGGGTCGCGGTGCACGGGGTCGGCTGGAAGCGGCTGTCCCCAGCCGCAGAGTCCGGGCACAGCCATGTGACGTTGCTCGCCCTGCTGGCGAAGAACTACCGGCTGCCGGTGACCTACCACGAAGACGCGCGCGGGCAGATCGACCAGTTGCTGGTCTGACGTTCGCGTGATCGGGCAGGTGGTGGCCGGCAGTCGAGGGGGCCGTCGGCCGCCACTGTTGACGGGGATCGCAGGGGGCGAACGGGGAGGCGTGGTGGTTCTGGTCCGGCTCGCGCAGTCCGGTGCGGGGATAACAGCGGAGTTGCGCGGCGCGGGCACCGTGGAGCGACGGCTCCAGGAGGTCCGTGTGCCGGGCTACCAGTGGCCACCACGCTCTCCCCAGGGGGGCCGGCTGGTCGTCGACATGCACGTCCATGGGGGTGATGACCATCCGGTTGGGCGTTTCGCGGAATGGGAGCGCCCGGGAGAGGCGGAACACTGCCGGCGGCGTATTGACGTTGCCGGTTCGGGGCCGCATCTCAGCGAAACCGAGCGGGCGCGGCGGTGGGAGGACACGCCGCGCCGCTCGGCGAATTTCGTGGTGTCCGCTACTCCAAACGAATGAGCTATGTACCGGAGTCCCGCCGCAGCCCTTCACTGGCCCCCCAGGCTGGTGATACTTCCTGCCCCTACCGGAAAGGCGCGACAGCGGAGGGCGGAGACGGTGACCGAGGTCAGAACCGCCGAGGCGGACCCTCCCTGGGAGGGACTGCACGGCCATGAGCTGTACGCGGCCTGCATGCACGCGGCGCGTGCGGGTGACCGGAAGGCGATGAACCGGCTCGTCGCCGAGCTGACTCCCCTCATCTGGCATGTCGCTCGGGGCAATGGGCTCGATCAGCACTGCGCGGAGGATGTGGTCCAGACCGTATGGTTGGCCCTTTTCCGGCACCTCGACCGGCTCGCCGAGCCACGTGCGCTCGCCGCGTGGTTGATCACCACGGCACGGCGGGAGTCGCAGCGGGCCGCCGGTCGCAGACCCGGGCAGGTGCCACTCACCGACGAGCTCGCCGAGCTGGTGCCGAGCACGCAACCCGCGCCGGAGGCCGAGGCCCTGCGTGCCGACCGGGACCGTCGGCTGTGGACGGCGTTCGCCCAGCTGTCGCAGCGTTGCCAGGAGCTGCTGCGGCTGACCGTGCTCGGGGGCCGGGCCGAGTACCGGCTCGTGGCGGACGCCCTGCACATGCCACACGGGAGTATCGGCCCCACCCGCGGCCGGTGTCTGCAGCAGATGCGGGGTTTGCTTGACGCTCAAGGGGACAGCGCATGAACGAGGGCGGTACCTTTCCCGACGACGAGGCGCTGCTGAGTGAGCTGGACAGGCTCGTCAACGAGCTCGATCCGCCGCCGGAGGGGCTCGTTGAGCGGGCGCAGTTCGCGCTCGCGCTGCAGGACCTCGACGTCGAGGTGGCGCGCTGGGAGCGGACGGACGCGCTGGCCGGTGTGCGCGGCAGTGCACAGGGGACGATCACCTTCACGGTCAGCGACCTCACCGTGATGATCAACCTGACGAAGATCGGTAAGCGGTACCGTATCGACGGGTGGCTCGTGCCGGGCGCGCAGTACGGTGTGGAGGTTCGCGTCGCGGGGCATGAAAGCGTTTCGACGGTTGCCGATGACGGTGGCAGGTTCGTGCTGCACGACGTTCCCCATGGAACCACCCAGATAGTGGTACACATTGAGGCAGATTTGTGGCGGCGGACCGTTGTCACGCCGGCAGTTGTGTTGTAAAAGGACCGACTGCTGCGTAGCCCGGGTTGATGTGCTCCTATAGATCTTGTGCCTGGGGAGCCACGAGAGAGTCCTGTTCTTGACACCGTCCTCGCGCTGCACCGGCGGGCGAACGATGCGGCGGGCAGCGCGCTCAATGTCGACGCGGTCCGGCTTTTGCGCACGGCGTTGCGCACGCTCGACGCTGGCGGTGGTGCGGGGCCGGGATGGATTGCCGCCAGAGTCCGGCTGTTGATCAGCCTGGCTCTGGCCACGGCGGAAATTGGCTCGACCACCGAGGGCTTCCGCGGGCTGAAGGCCGCACAGGAGCAGGTGCGCCTGCTCCCCGTCGGGCGGGAGCGCGAGGAACTGCGGGCCGTGGTCACCGGGCAGCGGGCATTGTTGCTCTTCCGGGTCGGGCAACCCGCCGAATCGCTCGCGCTGTTCAACAAGATCATTCCGGTGCTGGCGCGTATTGGCGGCGGGGACGGCCTGCTGCTGACCAGAACCCTGCTCAACCGAGCACAGGTGCACGCCGAGCTCACCGACATCGACGCCGCGGAACGCGACTTCGTCCGCGCCATCACCCTGGCCGCCGAGCACGATCTGACCCGGCTGGCCGGCAAGGCCCGGCACGGTCTCGGTGACCTTGCTCAGCTGGCCGGTGACATCCCCGGCGCGCTCCGGCACTACGACGAAGCCGTCCGAATCCTGGAGACCGTCGCGCCGGGCTGGGTGGCAAGGGTCCGTCTCGACCAGGCACGAGCACTGCTCGTCGCCGGGCTCGCGGAGGAGGCGGCTCGGCACCTCGATGAAGCTCTGCCCGACCTGCGCCGCAACCGGGTCATGCAGGACGTCGCCGAAGCCGAGGTGTCGAGGGCCGCCGCAGCGCTGCTGGACGGCGACTTCGCGCTCGCCCGCCAGCTGGCGATCGCGGCGCGGCACCGGTTCCTCCGCCGCGGCAACATGCGCTGGGCCGAGGTCGCGGCGCTGACCCGGCAGCGGGCGGAGGCCATGGAGGTACTGGCCGCGCCAGGCAGGCCACCGGCGCGCCTGCCTGCCGGGCTGGTGCGGCTCGCCGACCGGCTGGCCGGGCTCGGTCTGCGGGACGAAGCAGCCGTGGCGCGGCTGCTCGCCGTGCGCCTGCTTCTGCGCAGGGACGACACCGAGGCGGCAGCCGACCAGCTGGCCAGGGTGCCCCGGCCACACCGGACCACTCCGGTCGATCACCGCATGCTCTTGCGGCTGTGCCGCGCCGAGTTGGCCGTCGCCACCGGCCGGACGCGGGCGGCGCTCGGGCAGGCGCGTTCCGGGCTCACCGAACTGGGCAGTGCCCGTGACCGGATGGGCGGGCTCGACCTGCTCTGCGGTACCGCCGTACACGGTCTGGAACTGGGTGCGCTCGCGGTCGGGCTCGTGCTGGACAGCGCACGGGGTGAGGCAGGCGCGCGCCGGCTGCTCGCGTGGCAGGAGCGCACCCGCGCGCAGGCGTACAGGTACGAACCGCTGCCCGCGATCGACGACCCGGTGTTGGTCAAGCACCTCACCGAGATGCGGCACGTGCGGCGTGCCGTGCAGCAGAACCGGCTCGCGGGCAAGCCGATCACCGTGCTGGAGCAGCGGTATCGCTGGCTGCAGCGGGAGGCGAGCAGGCTCGGCTGGTACACCAGCCGGTGGGGCCGGCCACGGCCCGTGAGCTCCCCCGAGGAGGTCGCCGCCCAGCTCGGTGAACGGGTGCTGGTGAGTCTCGCCGGGCATGGCGACACGCTCGCCGCCGTCATCGTGCGCGATGGCCGGTTCCGGCTGCTGCGCCTCGGCTCGCTCGCCGAGGCCGTGGAGAGCGCGCAGCAACTGCATGCCGATCTCGACGCGCTGGCTCCCGACCACCTGCCGGCGCAGCTGGCCGCGGCTGTGCGTGGGTCCGCGCGGCGGCGGGCCGGCGCGCTGGACGAACTGCTCATTCAGCCGCTCGTCGAGCTGCTGGGCGAACGAGAGCTGGTGATCATCCCGACCGGCTCGTTGCATGCGCTGCCCTGGGGCGCGCTGCCCTCGCTGCGTGGGCGGGCACTGTCCATCGCGCCGTCGGCCACCGCGTGGGCCGCCGCGGCGCTCAGCCCGCGCCCCGAACCGGTCGTGCTCGTCGGCGGGCCGGGCGTGCCCGGTGCGGTCGGCGAGGTCCGGCAGCTGCGTGCCATCTACCCCGCGGCCAAGATCGTCGACGGTGAGGCCGCGACGAGCACGGCCGTGCTGTCCGCATTGGATGGTTCCGCGGTCGCGCACCTGGTGGCGCATGGCACGCACGAACCGGCGAACGCGCTGTTCTCCCGGCTCGAGCTGGTCGACGGTCCGCTGTTCGCGCACGAGGCTGCCCGGTTGAGCAACCCCCCGGAGCGCGTCGTGCTCGCCTCCTGCGAGCTGGCGCAGAGCCACATCCGGCCAGGCGAGGAGGCACTCGGGTTCGCGGGTGCGCTGCTGGCGAGCGGCTCGCGGACGGTGGTCGGCGCGGTCGCGCGGGTCGGCGACACCGCGGCGGCGGAGGCCATGGCGGACCTGCATCAGCGGCTCGCGGCGGGCACGTCCCCGGCCGCCGCGCTTGCCGAGGCGACCGCCGTCGATCCGCTGCGCCGCCCGTTCCTGTGCCTGGGAGCCGGCTGAACCAGGGTGTGATCGTCCGCTGGTTTGTGAAGATGTCGGTGTGAGCTCGCCCCGCGCCGACCTGCCCGCACCCCGCTGGCTCGTGCATCTGCTGCGCACGACCCCCACACCGATCCCGTGGACGAGAGCCATTCGTGCGGCCATTGCGCTGGCCACGCCCATCGCCGTGGGTTACCTACTGGGCGAGTTGCAGCTCGGCGCGCTCGTCTCGGCCGGTGCGCTGCCGACGCTGATCGCCGATGTGGGTGGGCCGTACCGGTACCGCGCCCACCGACTCGGTTGGGCAGTGTTGGCCGCCGTCGCCGGGTTCGCGCTCGGGTTGGTCACCGGCGGTAACCTCGCCTGGTCGATTTCCACCGTGGTGGCCGTCGCGGCGGTCTCGGCGCTGATCAGTGCCGCGGGCAGCAATGCCTCGGTGGCGGCGCTGCAGCTGTTCGTCTTCACCGTGCTCGGCACCGGCCAGCACTCACTGAGCGTGGCGGCAGGGACGGTACTGGCGTGTTTCGCGTGCGGCGCGGTCTGGGGCCTCGTCGTGGCGCTCGCGGGCTGGACCGTGCACGGAACATCGCCGGAGCGGCAAGCCGTCGCCCACGTCTACATCGAGCTGGCCGCCATGCACTCGGCGCAGGACGACGCGACCTCGCTGGCAGCCCGCCAGCAGCTCACCGCCGCACTGAGCACCGCCTACGACCGGCTGCTCACCGCACGATCGTGGCTGTCCGGCCGCGACGTCACCTACCGCAAGCTGCTCAACCTGCTCTCCGCCAGCACGCCGGCCGTCGAGGCCTCGGTGGCCATGGTCAACGCCGGAGCGCGGGCACCGCGAGACGTCATCGAACACTTCACCGCACTGGCGACGGCGGTTCTGGCGGACGCGCCCCTGCCGCCCACGCCCCGCGGCGAGCATCCCGACCCCGCTGTCGCCGCGCTCTACCGCGCATTGGCCAAGATCGGCATTGAGAACGAGCGGCAACGCGGGCACCGGCCCGGCCCGCGCCAGCGGGTCCGCGAGTGGTTCGCATTGCTGAGTTCGGGGCCGCTGACGTGGGTCGCCGCGCTGCGCCTGACGCTCTGCGTCGCACTCGCCGAGCTGGTAAGCGTGCTGCTGCCGATCGAGCGCTCCTACTGGATCACGCTCACCGTCGGCATCGTGCTGAAACCGGACTTCGGTTCGGTCTTCGGCCGGGCGATCCTGCGCGGGCTGGGCACAGTCGTGGGTGTCGGTATCGGCGCCGCGGTGCTCGGCATCGGCACCGAGGGCGCGGGCCTGGTGGTGCTGGTCGCGTTGTTCGCCGCCGGTGCGGCGATCGGCAAGGTACGCAACTACGGAATCCTCAGCGCCTTCATCACCCCGCTGATCATCGTGCAGATGGACCTCACGGCGGGCAGCGACTGGCCACTCGTGCTGGCGCGGCTGATCGACACGGTGCTCGGCTGCGCGATCGTGCTCGTCTTCGGTTACCTCCTGTGGCCGGGCAGCCGCCAGCCCAAGATCGGTGGCCGGCTCGCCGACGTGGCCGACACGGTCGCGGAGTACGTCGAGTACGGCCTGCGGCCCGCCACCACAGCGCACGACAGAACCGAGCGGTCGAAGCGGCGCCGCCGGGCCTACCGCGGGCTGGCCGACCTGCGCACAGCGTTCCAGCAGCTGGTGGTCGAACCGTCGCCGGCTGGGCGACAGGCCGCCGCGTGGTGGCCCGCGATCGTCGCGTTGGAGCAGGTCACCGACGCCGTCACCGCCGTCGTGGTCACAATCGAGAACGGTGCCGCGCCGCCGGCCGAGGCCGATGCTCAGCTGCTCACCTGCGCACTCGGCGAGCTTGCCGCCGCGGTACGTGAGCAGCGCGACCTCGAGGATGCCGACCTGCCCGAGTCCGCCGAGCTGGCGGGTGTAGCGGACCAGTTGGAGAACGCCTTCGATGCCGTGCGCGGCCCGGATCTGACCAGGTCACGGTTTTCCTTCCGGCGCCGCGGCTGACCCGTACGGGGCGCTCGCCTTGCGACGTGCTGCCGATGCTGGTGCATTGGTGGTATGGGAATCAACTTCGACGAGATCAAGAAGAAGGCACAGGACGCGCTCAGCAAGAACAGCGAGAAGATCGGTCAGGGGCTGGACAAGGCCAGCGGCTTCGCGAAGTCGAAGTTCGGCAAGCACTCCGACAAGATCGACGATGCCAACCAGAAGGCCAAGGACTACCTGCGGAAGAACTCGGGCGGTGACCAGCCGGGACAGGGCGGCCAGGGCCCGCAGGACCCCCAGGATCCCCCGAAACCCTGAGCCCTCAGGCGACTTCGCCGGTGAGTAGGTCGCCGTCGAGTGACGTGATCCGCCCACCACGCTCGCCCAAGGCGAGCAGCCCGTCGCGCGCGTCGGGGGCGCCCAGGTCGAGGCGCACTCCGGCGCGAACGGCGGCTTTGTGCCCCGCCAGCGCGCGGGACCCGTTGTTGCCGGCCTCGATCGTCGCAGCGAGCCCGCCGGTCGAAGCCAGCGATCCACGCGCGGCACCCAGCTTGCCCAGCGCCTCGTCCAGCACCGGGAGCAAGGCCGTCCGGTTGCCCTCGGTCATCGCCCGCACCAGCTCCGGTCGCGTACCGGCCACCCGCGTGCCGTCGGCGAAGGAACCGGCCGCGAGCGCAGCCGCCAGCGGGCCGCCGTAGGCCCCCACCGAGGCCAGCACCGCCGCCAGCAGGTGCGGCAGGTGGGAGATCCGGGCGACCACCTCATCGTGCGCCCGTGCCGCCAGCGGCACCACGTGCGCCCCACCGTCGAGCGCCAGCACCGCCACCTCCCGCCAGGCGTCCAGGTCGGTGTCCTCCTCGAGGCAGACCACCCAGGCCGCACCGGTGAAGAGCGTCGCGGTCCCTGCTGTCCAGCCGGACCGGGCTGTGCCCGCCATCGGATGGCCACCGGCGAACCGGGTGTCCGGCGCGCATCGCCGTACCACGTCCAGCACTGGGCCCTTCACGCTCGTCACGTCGGTGAGCAGGCACCGCGGGGCGTGCTCACCGACGGCTCGCAGTACACCTTCGACCGCGGGCAGCGGCACGGCGAGCACGACCAGCGCGTCGGCGTCAGCGGCCCTGCGCAGTGCGGCGGCGAGGTCCGTTGTGGCCGCGTAGCCCTCTGCCGCGGCGGCCTCGGCATCCACAGTGGACTCCGTCGCGCCCCACACGGTCCGCCCCGCGGCCGCGGCCGCGCGCAGCACCGAGCCGCCGATCAGCCCGAGCCCGATCACGCATACGTCTCGCACGGCGCCCATCCTGCCGTATCAGCGCAAGGCGTCGAGGGCGAAGGCCGCGTACAGAGCGACACCGTTGGCCATGGCCGCCTCGTCATAGTCGACACGGTTGGAATGGTTGGGCGCGGCCTCATCCGGGGACGTACCCGGCGGGCAGGCGCCGAGGAACGCGAACGCGCCGGGAACCCGTTGCAGTACATAGGAGAAGTCCTCGGCGCCCATGAACGGGTCGGGCAGCTCCACCGCGTTGTCCGCGCCGAGTACCTCACCCGCGAGGTCGAGGACCCGCTGTGCCTCGGCAGCGTCGTTCACAGTGGACGGGTAACACGGTTCGATGTCGGCCAGCACCCGGCAGCCGTGTGCCGCGGCAATGCCCGAGCAGACCTTTGGCAGCTCGGCGTGTACCAGTGCACGCGTCTTCTCCGACAGGGTGCGGATGGTGCCCTCCAGCACTGCGGTCTCCGGGATGACGTTCGTGGTCGTTCCCGCCTCGATGCGCGTCACCGACAGCACCGCCGGATCGGAAATGCTGATCCGGCGGGTGATCATCGTCTGCAGTGCGCCGACCATGGCGGCCGCGGCAGGCACCGGGTCGACGGCGTTGTGCGGCATCGAGCCGTGGCCGCCCTTGCCGGTGACGCGGATGAAGAAGTTGTCGGCCGAGGCCATGACCGGGCCGGGCCGGGTGGCGATCACCCCGCTGGGCAGGTTCGCGAAGATGTGCAGCCCGAGGGCCCGCTCCACGCGCGGGCCCGCCGCGTCGAGGACGCCCTCATGGATCATGTGCCGGGCGCCGTGGTGGCCCTCCTCGCCTGGCTGGAACATGAAGACCACCGACCCGGCCAGCTCGTCGGTGCGTGCCGCGAGCAGCCGCGCAGCGGATGCGAGCATCGCCGTGTGGGTGTCGTGCCCGCAGGCGTGCATGGCGCCGGCGACCTCGGAGGCGTAGTCGACACCGGTGTCCTCGGGCATGGGCAGCGCGTCCATGTCGCCGCGCAGCAGCACCGCGGGGCCCGGCCGCGCCCCGCGTAGTACGGCCGTGAGCGAGGTCGTGGCCGAGCCCGGCGTGATCTCCAGCGGCAGGTCCGCGATGGCATCGCGAACCGCCTGTTGCGTCTGCGGCAGTTGGAGGCCGAGCTCGGGATGGCGGTGCACCGCACGGCGCAGAGCGATCGTCGTGGGCTGGAGGGCTTCGGCTTCGGCGCGGAGTCCGGCAAAGCGGGCATCCGGCAGGGCGGGGAGTTCCGTCGGTCCGGTCATGGGCTCGATATTGACACGCTCGCCGGCCGCCGTTTCGCCGTTCGCCGTTAGGCCCACGGGTATACGGTGGGCGCATGGCGGTGAAGGAGCCGATCACGGGGTTCGCGGTGGCCGTCGTGCGGGAGGACGGTCAGTGGCGGTGCAGCGCGCTCGACGCTGCTGCGCTCGGCGAGCTGGATGCCGCGATCACGGAGCTGCGGAAGTTGCGCTCGACCGGTGCTGTGTTCGGCCTGCTTGCGGTTGACGACGAGTTCTTCGTCATCGTCAGGCCCACGCCGAGCGGGGCCTCGCTGCTGCTGTCCGACGCGGCCGCGGCACTCGACTACGACATCGCCGCCGACGTGCTCGATCTGTTGCGGGTGGAGCCGCCGGACGAGGACGACGACACGATCTGGCCGGAGGGCGATCTGGAGGTGCTCGCGGACCTGGGTATGCCAGGGCCGGAGCTCGAGGTGATCGTCAACGAGGTGGAGCTCTACCCGGACGAGCAGTTGCAGATGATCGCCCAGCGCTGCGGCTTCGCCGACGAGTTCAACGCGCTGCTCGACGAGCTGTGAGCCCGGGCGACGTCGATTCCGTGCGGGCGGCCATCGCGGTGGCCCGGCGTGCACGGGGCGCGGCCGATGTGCCCATCGGTGCGGTCGTCTTCGCCCCCGACGGGACCGAGCTGGCCGCCGCTCACAACGCCAGGGAAGAGCTGGGTGATCCGACCGCGCATGCCGAGATCCTTGCCCTGCGCGCCGCGGCGGCCCGGTTCGGCGACGGCTGGCGACTGGCAGGCTGCACGCTCGCCGTCACCGTCGAACCGTGCACGATGTGCGCCGGAGCGCTGGTGCTCGCCAGGGTGGCGCGGGTGGTGTTCGGGGCGTGGGAGCCGCGTACCGGCGCGGTCGGTTCGCTCTGGGATGTCGTGCGCGACCGGCGCCTGAACCACCGGCCGGAGGTCGTGGGCGGAGTGCTGGCCGAGGAGTGCTCGGCGCTGCTGGCGGAGTTCTTCGCAGGCCAGCGGAGCCCGGCTGACCCGTCGGACGCGTGGTGAGCCGGATGCAGTATCGTATCCGGCGGTAGCGTGTCCGAGCGGCCGAAGGAGCACGACTCGAAATCGTGTGACGGGTGACCCCCGTCCGTGGGTTCAAATCCCACCGCTACCGCTCTGATAGGTGAAACGCCGGGTGTCCCGCATGGGACGCCCGGCGTTTTGCTTCCAGTCTCGGAGCGTCGCGACAGCTGCAGTGGACCAGTCCATCAGTGTGTACCGGCCCAATTCACCCAAGGCCCCCTTGGTTGCGCCCACCCGTCTCCCACCACCGCCCAAACGGAGACGCTTCGCGTCGCGGTGTTTGACAGCTGCAACCAAGGTGGCCTTGGGGGCCAAAGGTGGCAGGCGCAGCAGCCTCGGAAATTGTGTGACGGGTGAGCCCGTTCGTGGGGCAAAGTCCCACCGCTATCGCTCTCGATCGCGCCGGTGGCCACCCTCTGTGTGATCACGGTCATGTTACATCGCTCGGCTGAGTGAAACACATTCACACGATCGGGCGAAATGGTTGGCATGTCGCTCGCAGGGAAGCGTTTACTCCATCGCGCGTTCGCGATGGTGGGTGCCGGACTGATCACGGTGGGCTTGATCGCCGCCACCCCGCCCGAGGAAGCGTCCGCCGCACCGGTACTGCCGGCGGGTTTCGTACTCCGCGACCAGGCCAGCGGCCAGATCGCCGGCGATCTCACCGACTTCGCTTACCTTCCGGACGGCAGCCTGCTCAGCGCGGGCAAGAAGGGCAAGCTCGCGTGGGTCTCCGCGGACGGCTCCCGCACCAAGACCGTGCAGACGCTGCCGGTCCACCCGGAGCAGGATCTCGGCCTCGTCGGTCTCGCGGTCGCGCCGGACTTCGAGACCTCGCGAACCATCTACCTGTCCCGCTCGGTGCCCACGTCCGGTGGTTTCGTGCTGCGGCTGGCGAGCTGGACCGTCACGGGAACCGGTGAACCGACCGGCCTCGCCGACGAGCGGACGATCCTGCAGCTTCCCGGCGAGTCGATTGTCCACGCCATCTGGGGCATCGTGGCGGCCGCCGACGGCACTCTGTGGGTCGGCATCGGCGATCAGTCCCGTTACGACGGAGCGGACCCCGCCGCGTTCCGTGCGCTGGACGTCAACCAGCCGCTCGGCAAGATCCTGCACCTCCTGCCGAACGGCAACGGCGTGCCGGGCAACCCGTACTACGACGCCGCGACCCCGGGCTCCACGCGCAGCAAGGTCTTCGCCTCCGGATTCCGCAGCCCGTTCCGCTTGTCTCTTGATCCGCGCACTGGTCTGCCCATTGTCGGCGACGTCGGCCACCGGACCTGGGAGGAGATCAACGTGGTCCAGCCCGGCCGCAGCTACGGCTGGCCGTGCTGGGAGGGCAACGTCGCCACACCGCTGTCGACCTACCCCAACGATCCGCGCTGCGCCACCGTTTCCAACGCCGCACCGCTCGTGGCCTACAAGCACGGCAGCGCGGCGGATCAGGGCGCGAGCGTCACCGGTGGCGTGTTCTACACCGGCACGAGCTACCCCGAGCCGTACCAGGGCGCCTACTTCTACGGCGACTACGCGGCGAAAAAGATCTGGACGGTGCGCTTCGACACGCAGGGCAAGCTCACGCGCGGCCCGGAGAACCCGCCGTTCGGCACCGGCATCGGTGCCCCGGTGAAGTTCGTGAACGGTCCCGGTGGCGACATCGTCTACGCCGACATCGCCACCGGCAGGCTCCAGCGGCTCAGCTACGCACCCGGCAACTCCGCGCCGATCGCGCGGGCCGTCAGCAGCACCGATCCGGCTACGCGCACTGTCACCTTCGACGGCTCCGGCTCGATCGACTTCGACGGCGACCAACTGCGCTACGACTGGGACTTCGGTGACGGGCAGACGGGTTCGGGCGTCCGGGTGTCGCACACCTACGCCGCGGGTACCGACCGGTTCACCGCGCGTCTGACGGTGTCCGACGATCTCGGTGCCGGCAGCACGGCCGACATCACGGTCGTGCCAGGGAACTACGCACCCGTCATCACCTCCCGGACCCCGGAGGGGCGGACGTTCGCGGTCCACGAGCCGGTCACGGTGACGGTCGACGCGACCGACGCCGAGGACGGTCCGCTCGACGTGCAGTGGGAGAGCACCATGGTGCACTGCGGTGACGTGACGACCTGTCACGACCATCCGGGCGAGGGCGGGGCAGGGCCGACGTTCACCATGCCGTTCCCGGATCACCAGGACACCTGGCTGGAGCTCACCGCAACGGCCACCGACAGCGAAGGTGTGTCCACGAGCTACACCTACAAGGCATTGCCGAGGGAGCACCGCGTCACGCTGACGAGCAACGTGCCCGCAGCTGTCCAGATGCCGCTGGAGGACACCGGCGGAAGCACCGCGATGGTCACCGAGGGTGCGACACTCGAGATCGTCGCCGCGGCGACCGCCACCGACGGCCAGTCCACCTTCACGCGCTGGTCCGACGGTTCCACCGAGCGCACGCGCACGCTCACGATGGGATCGAGCGACCTGACGCTGCACGCCGAGTACACGACACCGGTTGCCAAGCGGTACAACGCCGATCCCACGCTGCGGCAGAAGCTCGGCGCGCCGGCCGGGCCGGAGGTCGTCGACGGTGGCCTGTACTACCAGACCTACGAGAACGGTCGGCTGTACTGGTCGGCCGCGACGGGAACCAAGGCGGTCTACGGCTCGATCTACCAGCGCTACCTCGCGCTCGGCGGGCACGCCACATTCGGCCCGCCGACCACGGACGAGCTGGGCACACCGGACGGCAGGGGCAGGTACAACCACTTCGTCGGTGTGACCCCGGGCTACCCGGCCTCGATCTACTGGACCTCCTCGACCGGTTCGCATGCGATCTACGGCGGGATCCGGCAGCGGTGGGCGGCACTGGGCTGGGAGCGTGGTCCGCTCGGCTACCCCACGACGGATGAGCTGGTGACGCCGGACGGGAAGGGCCGGTACAACCACTTCTCGAAGGGTGCCTCGATCTACTGGACCGCTGCGACCGGTGCACATGGGATCTGGGGCGGGATCCGGCAGCGCTGGGCCGCACTGGGCTGGGAGCGTAGTCCGCTCGGGTATCCGTCGACCGATGAGCAGACGACGCCCGATGGGAGGGGCCGGTACAACCACTTCTCGAAGGGCGGCTCGATCTACTGGACCGGCGCGACCGGTGCGCAGGGGATCTACGGCGCGATCCGGCAGCGGTGGGCCGCGCTTGGCTGGGAACGTTCCTACCTCGGCTACCCGACGAGCAGTGAGTACTCGGTACCCGGTGGACGGCGGAACAACTTCCAGCGCGGCTACATCAAGTGGACCGCCGCGACCGGCGCGGTGATCGATCGCCGTTACTGACGGGGGAGCTGCCGGGCACGCACGACGTGCCCGGCACGCACCCGCTGTCCGAAGTCGGTGCACTTCGGATGCGCAGCTGTTCGGCGGCCTGCACCGGATCGCGGTAGCAGCCGAGTAGTGCGGTGAGCAGCACGCGTGCCTGCGAGGGGCGCAGGTTGCCGGTGGGCACGGCCCCCGCCTTGACGAGGTCGAGGCCGCCGCCGTTGCCGTACAGCTCGACGACCGGGCCCGCGTGCACGCGGGTGGACAGCGCGACCACCACGCCACGTGCCGTGAGCCGCGCGACCGCGTCGCGAATCTCGGGATTGGCGTTGCCCGCGCCGGTGGTCTCCAGCACGATCCCCGTGGCCCCCGCCCCCGCCCCCGCCACCGCGTCGAGCGCCACCGTGTCGGCGCCGGGGTAACAGGCCACGACGTCGACGCGAACGCCGTCGAGGTCGAGATCGGCCAACCGCAGTGGGGGTAACCGGTCGGGTTTCGCCATGAACTCGACGGTGCCCGCGGTGATGCGGCCGATCGCGCCGGCGTCCGGAGCCGAGAACGCGGCAGCGGCCACCGTGTGTGTCTTGCGGGTGCCGCGAGCGGCGAAGACCTGGCCGTCGAAGGTGATCAGCACTCCGCGGTCGCGCGCCGCGGTGGCGGTGGCGACCGTGATGGCGTCCACGAGGTTGCGTGGGCCGTCGCTGTCCGGAGCGTCGGCAGGCCGCTGCGCGCCGGTGAACACGACGGGCCGCGCATCGGCGTGGAACAGCTCGGTGAGGAAGGCGGTCTCCTCCATGCTGTCGGTGCCGTGGGTGACGACGACCCCGAGCACGTCGTCGCTGGTGAGGGCCTCCTGGACGGCGCGCGCCACCTCGCGCATGTCCGCCGGGGTGAGCAGGTAGCTGCCGAGGCAGAACACGTCGACCCCGTCGATGGCAACCCCTGGCTGGGCCGGGAGGCGTTCGAGCAGCGCGCTCACGCCGTCGTGCGCGACACCACGCTGGGTGGCGATGGTTCCGCCGGTGGAGAGAACGGCGACCTTGCGCACTCGATGACCTCCTCGTGAACGGCGCGCCCAAACGTTTGGGTAGCATGCATGCAGAGTCGGAGTGCGTCAAATAACTCGCTGTTACGATCCTCGAAATCGGACCGGAGGGGGAGGCGAAGCGATCACAGTGAGCGCCGACAAGTCCGCCCCGGTGACGCTCCGCATGCTCGCCGACCGGCTGGGACTACACGTCTCGACGGTGTCCCGTGTCCTGCACGCGAAGCCCGACGAGAGCCACCGCGCGGCATCCAGCGCGACTGTCGAGCGGATTCGCAAGCTGGCCGATGAGCTCGGCTACCGCCCGAACCCGCACGCGACGAGCCTACGGACGCAACGCAGCAACCTGGTCGGTGTGCTGGTTCCCCGGCTCTCCGACATCGTGCTCGCGACGATCTACGAGGGCATCGAGGAGGCGGCGGGCGAGCGAGGGTTGTCGACGTTCGTCACCAACACCCGCGACGTCCCGGAGTTTCAGCGTGCCCGCACGGAGATGGTGCTCGCGCGCCGGGTCGACGGCATGATCTTCGGCGACGCCTACGTGGATGCGACCTTCCTCGACGCCGTCGCAGCTCGGGGTGTGCCCTTCGTGCTCGTCAGCCGCAGGGCCGGCGATTTCCCGTCCGTGACCTGCGACGACTACCTCGGCGGCCGGATGATCGGCGAGCACCTGCTGAGCCTTGGCCACACCGACGTCGCGGTCGTCGCCGGTGAGCCGTATGCCAGCACCGGTATCGATCGCTCGCAGGGGTTCCTCGACGCCTACGCCGAGGCCGGCATCGACCTCCCGCCACATCGCGTAACCCAGTCGCGGTTCGACGCGCGTGGCGGGCATGCGGCTACTGAGCAGCTGCTGGCCGCGGGCAGCCCTCCGACGGCGATCTTCGCGGTCAACGACTTCGCCGCCATCGGCGCACTCGGTGCCCTGCGCGACCATGGTCTGCGGGCGGGAACGGACATCGCGGTGGCGGGCTTCAACGACACCCCGCTTGCCGCCGAGTTGCCGGTGCCGCTCACCACGGTGCGCTCGCCCATGCACGAGATGGGCCGCCGCGGGCTCGACCTGCTGGCCCGGTTGCTGCAGGGCGAGGAGGTCAAGTCCGAACGCCTGCGCCCCGAACTCGTCATCCGCGCCTCGACCACAGGGCAGTGAGACGCTCCCCAAGGCCACCTTGGTGCGTTGAACGCAACCAAGGTGGCCTTGGGGGCTCAGCGTGGCGGGCGGTTGGCGAGCAGGGTGCGCAGCTGGGCGAGCAGTTCGCCGCGGCTGGTGGCGCCGAGCCGCTGGCGCATCCGTGCCATGTGGTGCTCGACGGTCTTCGCCGAGATGAACAGCTGATCGCCCACCTGCTTGTACGTCATGCCTGCGATGACGAGCTCGGCCACCTGCGCCTCCCGGTCGCTGAGCTTCGGCGTGCCGCCGGGGTCGGTGACCGCGTCACCCGGTTCCCTGCCCTGCAGCTGCCGCGCGCAGTCGAGTAATGCCACCATCGCCGCGCGGTCGGTGGTGCGGATCGCGGCCTGGCCTGCCAGCCGCGCACCGTCCCACCACAAGCCCGCCGCGTGCAGGTTCCTCGCGGCCGTCGTGGCGCGGTCGGCGTCGACATCGCCCGCGATCACCTCGAGCCAGCACTCCGCCGCCGCCGCGAGCACCGCGTGGAAGGGGCTGTGCCCGGCGGCGCCGGTCAGCGCGGCCACGTGCTGGTGTGCATCGGTGTGCTGCTCGGCCATGATCGCCGCATGCAGCCCGCTCCAGTGCAATGGTGTCGTCCACAGTGGAGGGTTGCCCAGCGCGGCAAGGAGGTCCCGCGCCTGCCGCAGGTGGTGGGCAAGGCGGTCGCGGTCGCCGAGCCTTGCCGCGGCCACGGCCAGTTCGCCGAACGGCAGCAGGGTGAACAGGTCGACCGGGTGCCGGATGACGGCGTCGCACGCCGCGCCCCAGATCGTCCGCAGCCCGGCGAGGTCGCTGGCGCGGCGGGCCAGCCCGGCACGTAGGCCCGCGGCGAACAGCCAGTCGCGCGGGGGCAGCTCCCCGCCGGCTTCATCGAGCCGTTCGGCGGCGAGTTCGGTGTTACCGCGCAACATGGCCAGCCAGGCCAGCAACAGCCGGTGTCGCGGCTGCAGGGCAGGACCGCCAGTGCCAGCCGCGATGGCGCGGTGCAGCAGGGTCTCGGCGATGCCGAGCTCCCCGCTGTGAATGCCGATGAGTGCGCCCACGGCCGCGGGACTGTCGGGCAGCAGCACCGCGCGCCCGACCGGTTCCAGCATCTCGGCCGCACTGACCACAGTAGACAGTGCGGCCGTCGGCGGGCCGGTCACCGATTCAAGCAGCCCCTCCACCATGGCCGACATCGCGCTGGACAGCAGTGTCGGCGGTTCGTCGCCGCCCGCAGGATCGGCGAGTAACTGCCTGGCTTCGCCGAGCTCTCCGGTTCCGAGTAAGCCCATTGATGCGTACACAGTGGACAACCCGGTACCCGACCAGCGGAAGAGATGCGTGCCACGGGCGAGCTGTCCCCGGTACAGCAGTGCGGTTCCGGCAATGCGCGCGCAGTCCTGCCGCTCGGGCGCCTGCGCGTCGGCGATCACCTGGTCGGCCAGCCGAGCCGCCGTGTCGAGGTCGCCCGCACGCGCGGCGACCTCGGCCCACCGCGCGCCGACGCTTCTCGCCGGGGCGCCTGCCGCCACGGCAGCCTCGAACAGTTGTGCCGCCAGTGCCGGATCGGCGCCGGTTGCTTCGCTCGCGGCGGCCTGGAACGCCGCCGCGGGCTCGCTGCCTGTGAGCCCACTGCCGAGCAACGGTCGTACCAATGGCAGTACGGGGCCGCGGCGCTCCAGCTGGAGGTGCACGAGCTGCTGGCAGACGGTGAGCCTGCGGTCGGTGGGCACCAACGCGGTCAGTGCCCTGCGCACGATGGGCAGCAGCGTGCCGTCGTGGCTGAGCAGGCCGCTCGCTCGCGCCTCGTCGACCACCTCGGCGATGTCCTCGCGGCGACGGCCGAGCAGGCCGGCGAGCAGGCCCGCGTCGAGCCCGGCACCTGCCTCGACCGCCAGCAGCAGGAGCAGCGTGTCGGCGGGAAGCTTGTCGAGTTCGGGGCGGAACCGCGTGAGTGCGGCGGTGCGCACCTCGGTCGTGGAGCCGAGGGCGTCGGCGAGGCGCGTGACGAAACCAGGAACACCACCCGTTTCCGCATGGACGAACTCGGCAAGCCGATCGGTCGCCGCCTTCCCCAGCACGGCCGCGATCCGGCCACGGTCCAGTGGCCGCAACACGATCTGCCCGTGTAGCTGTGCCAGTACCGCCGAGAGTTCCGGTGCGCGTGGCCACGGCCGGGCGGCGATCACCAGGCCGGTGCCGTTGGCGGCGAGCTGACGCAGGGCGGCGAGCCTGGCGCCGTCGAGTGTGTGCGCGTCGTCGACGAGGACGAGCGCCGAGTCGCGGTCGTGCTCCCCGAAGCGGGCCACCGTGATACCCGACTCGGCACATCCGCGGGCGAGTTGGCCGAGCAGCGCGGTCTTGCCAAACCCGCCAGGTGCCACGATCGCCAGCCTCGGAGGCGCGAGCCGCCCGCTCGTGACGGCCGCGCACAACTCACGGGTCGGCTCGTCCAGTACCGGGGCGATCTGGCCGGCTATCAACGGTCCTCGTCTCGTTCGGTGCTTGCCCTTCGGCCCAGCGCGAACCTGCGGCGCGGCGGCTCCAGCGGGGTGATCTCGACCGGCGGGCGCGCCGGGGGTGGTTCGAGATCGGCGCCCCCTCCGTACACGGCGGGCAGGTCGTGCCCGGTCGTGATGAGCGAGCTCGACGTGCTCGCCGGGGCCGGTGCGGTCGCGACACGCGGCCGCGCGGCGAGGGCGGCGCCACGGCACAGCGCGGTGCCGGGGTCGTCGCCGATCACCACAGGGCACGGCAGCACGGCCTCGGCGAGCTCCCGGACCAGCGGGATCCGGGCCGTGCCGCCCACCACGAGAGCGCCGGCCAACTGTTCAGCGGCCACTGTGGACACCAGCCGTTCGAATGCGGCGACCACCACCTCGAGCACCGGTCGCGCCAGCTCTTCGAACTCGGCGCGGGTGAGGCGCAGGTCGCCGAACACGGTGGTCTCGCCGACCTGCGAGAGCCGTTCCTTGGCCGACGTGCACGCGGCCCGCAGGCGTGCCATCGCGCCCGTGTCCTGCCGGTCGATGCTCGCCCGTTCGAGCACGTGCTGCACGAGCAGTTCGTCGAGGTGCGCGCCGGCAGCCAGCTCGGGCGGCTCGGTGTGGGCGAGGAGTTCGAACCCGCGTGGTCCCCGGCGTAGCAACGCGGTCTCGACGTGTGTGCCGCCGATCCGGCACACCGCGAGCGTGGCTCCCACAGCGACCTCGGCGTGGCTCTCGGCCGCCGCGATCGGGCTCGGCAGCGCCAGCACACCGGGCAGCTGAGCCTGGTCCAGCGCCTCGTGCAGCAGGCCGCGCCGGTAGCCACCCCAGCCGGGCGGGTGGGTCACCACGATCCGCTCGGCGTCGGCACCCTCGGAGTCGGCCACCCGGTCGGCGACGAGGGCGAGCAGGCCCGCGGCGAGCGTCTCCGCGGGATAGGTCAGCTCGCCGAGTACGAACGGCACCGTGTCACCGATTCGGCGCAGCGGGCTGCGCGCGATGCGTTCAGGTTCGGCGGCGGCGCGGTGCAGCGCGGCCTGGCCAGCACGTAGTTCCCCGTCGGGCGAGACGTGCAGAACCGACTCGAGCCACGGCTCCTCGAGGGGGACGACCTCCGGCTCCCCCCAGGGGCCGGTCCCCGATCGGCACACCGCGGCGGTCGTCCGCGTCGCGCCGAGGTGGACACCCAGGACATAACGCATGATCCGCGGTTCCTCACGTTCTTCTCGACTGACCTGCCAGCGGCCGCCCCTTTCGTACCAAAGCCGCGTGCGGGGGTGTGATCCCCTAATCCCCTAACGCCGCCCCCCGAACGCTGCACGGGCAAGGGGGAGCGATCCCCGATGCCCGTCTGCGCCGGAGCGCATACCGTTCGCCGCCGGAGAGGTTCCCACCGCAGAAGGAGAGTTCGTTGATCCACGAGGAGCAGACCCTGCACGACTTCGTGCTGAACCTGCTGAACGACGCGACCGCGCGGTCCGCGTTCGGCGAGGACCCCACGCAGGCACTCGAGTCGGCGGGCCTCGGCGACGTCACCGCGCAGGACGTGCAGGAAGTGGTCCCGCTCGTCATGGACTACAGCGGCCAGCTTCCCGCGCTCGACTCGGTGCCCGCGGGCCTGGGTGAGCTGCCTGCAGGCGCCGAGGGCATCGAGGGTGCCATCGCACAGCTGCAGAGTGTCGCCGACGCGGCCGGTGAGCAGCGTTCCGATGTGGACGCGTTCAGCGGCGTCGGTGAAATCACCGGCGAGTTCAGCGAGGACGGGGTCAACCTCGGCTCCAGCACCGACTCGGCCGCGGGCCACTTCGCCGCCATGGGCGGCGCGGGCCTGGAGAGCGCCGGCGGCGCCGCGGCTCTCGACGGCGACCTGGCGAGCGCGGGCGGTCTGCTCGACGCGGGCGTGAACGGCGTCACCGGCAAGGTCGGCGTCGGGTCGGAGCAGGGCTCGGTCGCGGCCTTCAGCACCGGTGGCAGCGACGGGGTCGAGGGTGGTGCTGCCATCTCCGGCGGCGACGCCGGTGTCGAGACCACCGCGGTCGGTTCGCTCGACTCCATCGCCGCAGGTGGTTCGGTCGACACGCCGCTCGGCGTTTACGGCGCCGAGGTGTTCGGCGACCCCACCACCCCCGGTGTGCCCGACTTCGCCACCACGGGTGACCTCGCGGGTGCGCTCGACTCCGACGCGCTCGCCCGCAGCAGCGACCCCGCTGCCAGCACACTCGCGACCTTCGTGACCTCGGACGGCGCCGCGCTCGGCGGCCTTGCCCCGGTGGCGTTGCCTGCCGTCCCGGCGGTGCCTGAGCTGGGCTCGCTGCCGGTGGACGTGCCCGCCGGCCTGCCGACTGGCGTCCCCGCCGGGCTGCCCGTCGACGTCCCCGTCGACCTGCCCGCCGCGCAGCTGCCCGAGCTGGGTTCGCTGCCGGTGGACGTGCCTGCCGACCTCCCGGCGGACCTGCCCACCGACCTCCCGGTCGACCTGCCGACGGACCTGCCGGTCTCGTTGCCCGACCTGCCGGTGGCCAACCCGCTGCCCGCACCGCAGGACCTGCCCGCCGCGATCGGGCAGGGCATCGAGCAGGGCCCGATTACGGACGGCGTCGAGGCCAGCCCGCTCGGCGACATCGCAGGCGCCGCCGGCGATCTGCCGATCAGCGCGCCGCAGGTCGGTGACCTGGACCTCGGTCTCTGATCGAAGATCCACATCTCGGAGTGGTAACAGGCTGGGCTCGTGGGAATCACGGGCCCAGTCTTTGCTGCGGAGAGTGATCGAGGCACACTCTCCGTTCGATGACGCCTTCGCCCTGGCTCGACGTACTGGATGACACCATCCGGGCGTGTGGCGTGCATGCCAGGACCGACCTGGTCGACCGGCTGCGCACGCGGCGTGCCGAACTCGGGCGCGCCGGCGTCCGAGTGCTCGTGCTCGGCGGCCCGGGCCAGGGCAAGAGCCAGCTGATCAACGGCCTCGTCAACGCCCCCGTGTGCGCGGTCGGCGACGACGTGACGACGGCGGTTCCCGCGATCGTCCAGCATTCCCCGGCCCCGTCGGGAGCCATCGTCACCGACGACGGTCCGCGGCGCGGCATCGAGTCGCCGGGGCGTGTGCCGGTGGCCGTCGAGTCGGTCACCGCGCGCGCCAACCGCCACGCCGGTGCCATCCGTGCCGAGGTGGGTCTGCCCCGCAAACTGCTGGAGCCAGGTCTCGCGCTCATCGACTCCCCGCCGGTCGGTTCCCCCGTGGCGCAGCACACCCACCGCACGCTGGCCGCACTCGCGCAGGCCGATGCCGTGCTGCTCGTCACCGATGCGACCAGCGAGCTCTCCGCGGCCGAGCTCGATCTGCTCGGCAGGGTGGTGCGGCTGTGCCCGACGGTGGTCGTGGTGCTCACCAAGATCGACCTCGCGCCGGGCTGGCGGGAGATCGCCGAGCGCACCCGCGAGCGGCTGGTGCGCGATGGGCTCCCGGCCACTGTGCTCCCTGTGTCGGCGTCGCTGCGGCTGGCCGCTGCCCGCACCGGCGACGCGGTGCTCAACGAGGAGTCCGGCTACGCCCCGCTCGTGCGTTACCTGCACCAGGACCTCATGGGACACGTCGAGGTGCTGCGCCGGCGCTCGGTGGCGGCGCTCGTGCACCTGACCGTCGAGCAGCTCGCCACACCCCTGCGGGAGCAGCTCACCGAGCTGCGATCGGCTGGCACCGACGAGCTGACCATGCGCTGGCGGGCGGCGGGCAGGCGGCTGGAGGAGCTGCAGCGGGAGTCCACCCGCTGGCAGACCGTGCTGTCCGACGAGGTCGCCGACCTCATCGCCGATCTCGACTTCGACCTGCGTGACCGGACCCGTCGCATCGCGCGGGAGGCCGACGAGTACTTCGACGTCGCCGATCCGGCGCGGGACTGGCCGGAGTTCGAGCAGTGGTTGCGCGACAACCTCGAGGCCGTCGCGAAGACGAACTCCGGCTGGCTTCTCGACCGGTTCGAGTGGATTGCCCGCAAGATCGCAACCTACGTCGCCCCGCGCGGCTCGGAAGGGCTTCCGGAGGCGCTGCTCGCCGGGGCGCCCCGGGACCACATCGGCGACCTGCGCATGCCGGCCGTCGAGCGGTTCGGTGTCGGGCAGAAGCTCTTCGTCGGCATGCGAGGTTCCTACAGCGGCCTGCTCATGTTCGGGCTCGCGACAACACTCGCCGGGATGCCGTTGATCAACCCGATCTCGCTCGGTGCAGGCGCGGCCTTCGGCGCCAAGAGCGTGTTCGAGGAGCGCGGCAACCGGCTGAAACGGCGGCAGGCGGCGGCGAAGACGGCCACGCACCGGCATGTCGACGACTTCTTCCTCACCTACGGCAAGGAGAGCAAGGACACCGTCCGGCTGATCCACCGCGAGCTACGCGATCGCTGCACAGCTGTCGCGCACGAGCTGCGTACCGAGATCACCGACACGGCCAAGCGCATCAAGCAGGTCATCGACGCCGAGACCGCCGAGCGGGGTGCCAGGGCTCGGGAGGTCGCGCGGCGAATCGAGGAGCTGAACCTGCTGTACCGGCGCGGGCATGCGCTCGCAGGCGCCGCCGAGCCGCGTGGGCTGACGGCGTGACCCTGCCCGAGCAGGCCTGGTCACTGCTCAACCGGGCGCTCGAGGCCTATGTAGACAGTCCGCGGGCGGCGAACTGGCTGCGCGGACAGCTCGCGCGCTTCACCGAACCGGTGCGCCTCGCGGTCGTCGGGCCGCGCGGAAGCGGGAAGTCGACGCTGGTGAACGCGCTTGCGGGGGAGACCGTCGCCGGTGCGGGCGGTGGGCGCTACCACCTACCCGCCGGCCGCTCGCAGCCCGAGCTGGTCCTGCTGGACACCCCGCCCTACCACGCGGACCCGGCCGCGGTCGAGCGGATGTGTCTGGACGCCGATGCCGTCCTGCAGCTCACCGCGCACCCGCACAGTGCCGACCTTTCGCTGCTTCGTGCGCTGCAGGACCATCCCATCGCCGGCGTGGCGCCGGTGAACGCGCTCGTCGTGTTGTCGAGGGCGGACGAGCTCGGCGGTGGCCGGGTCGACGCGATCGTCTCGGCCCGGCAGGTCGCGCGCAGGCACAGGCGCGGCAACGTGCTGAGCAGCCTGTGCCAGGACGTCGTGCCGGTTGCCGCGCTGGCCGCCTGCGCGGGACGAACGCTCACCGAGGCCGAGTTCGACCTGCTCGCCGGACTGGTCGCCGCGGACAAGGCAGAGCTGGACGCGCTGCTGCTGTCGGCGGACCGCTTCGCCGCCGATCCCGAGCGCGCCCGGCTGCTTGTCCGGTTTGGACTCTTCGGCGTCCGGCTCGCGATCACGCTGGTGCGGCGTGGAGCCGACACGCGGCCTGCACTGGCCGCGCAGCTGTTGCAGCGCAGCGGCTTCACCGACCTACGCGACGCGATCTCCGGGTACTTCACCGACCGGCGGGAGGTGCTCAAGGCCCGTTCTGCCCTCATTGGACTGGAAGTGGTGCTGCGACGGGAACCGCGCCCGGCCGCCGCACCGCTCGTCGCCGAGCTGGAGCAGGTGCTCGCCGGTGCACACGAGTTCGCGGAACTACGCGTGCTCGCGGCACTGCGTACCGGGCGGGCGCGGTTGCCGGACGAACTCCGTGAAGAGGCGTTGCGGCTGGTCGGGGCGTACGGCACCGATGCGGCGGAGCGGTTGGGGGACACGGGCGTGCCACCGCGGCAGCTCGCCATGAGCGCGCTAGGTCTGTGGCAGGAGTATGCGGAGAATCCGGTACTCGGCGCCGCCGAGCGGCAGGCGGCCGCTGTTGTGGTGCGCAGCTGTGCGGCGCTCGCGCTCACGACGGGGTAAGGACGGGCCGTCGATACCTAACAGTGACCCGCCGGAAACGAGGAAACCCCCTCCCCGTTCACCCAATTGGGCAAGGATGCGCCGGTGACTTCACTGATAGGTAACACCCGCCGCGTCCTTGCGGCGACCACCGTCGCCGCGGTGGGCGGGCTGGCCCTGGTCGTCGCGCCCGCCACCGCGGCGCCGAGCACCGGACCGGTCATCGCCGAGGTGTACGGCGGCGGCGGCAACTCCGGCGCGACCCTGACCCAGGACTTCATCGAGCTGGCGACCATCGGCACCGCGCCGGCCGACCTGGCCGGGATGAGCGTTCAGTACCTGCCCGGATCGCCGAGCGCGAGCAGCCGCTGGCAGGCAACCCCGCTGTCCGGTGCCATCGTGCCCGGCAGCCGCTACCTCGTCGCGGAGGCGAAGGGCTCCGGCGGCACGGTCGCGCTGCCGGAGCCGGATGCGAGCGGCTCGATTGCGATGGCCGCTGCCTCCGGCACCGTCGCGCTCGTGACCGGCGCGACCCCGCTGACCTGCCTCACGGCCGCGGACTGCGCCGCCGACTCCCGGATCGTCGACCTCGTCGGCTACGGCAGCGCGGTGGTGCGCGAGACCAGCCCGGCGCCGGCCGCGAGCAACACCACGTCGGTCGCCCGCACCACATTGGTCGACACCGACGACAACTCCGCCGACTTCGCAGCAGGCGAGCCGACCCCGCTCAACTCCGCGGGTGAGGGCCCCGGTGGTCCGGCCACTGAACCGCTGGACACCCGTATCCACGACGTACAGGGCACCACGCGGTTGTCGCCGCTGACCGGCAAGGCCGTTCGGGTCCCCGGCATCGTCACCGCGATCAGAGCGTTCGGCTCGGCCCGCGGCTTCTGGCTGCAGGACCCCGAACCCGACAACGACCCTCGCACCAGCGAGGGTCTTTTCGTGTTCACCGGCTCCGTGACCCCCTCGGTCGCGGTCGGCGACGCGGTCACCGTTGCGGGCACCGTCGCCGAGTACCGGCCTTCCTCGGGCTACCAGACGACCACGCAGCTCACCGGCGCCACGTGGACCACGTCCTCGCGCGGCAACGAGCTGCCCGAGGCGGTCGTGATCACCGAGGACACCGTGCCGGGCGAGTTCGTCGCGCAGCCGGGCGGCAGCATCGAGGCGCTGCCGCTGCAGCCCGAGAAGTACTCGCTCGACTTCTGGGAGGCCCACGAGGGCGAGCTCGTCAGTGTCGCCGACGTCCGCACGGTCAGCCGCAGCACGGACTACAACGAGGTGTTCGTCACCACGAAGCCCAATGAGCGCCCCAGCGTCCGCGGCGGTGCGATGTACCTGGGCTACGACCAGACCAATACCGGCATCGTCAAGATCGAGTCGCTGATCCCGTTCTCGCAGCGCCCGTTCCCGCAGGCCAACGTGGGTGACGTGCTCACGGGCATCACCTCCGGTCCGGTCGAATACGACCAGTTCGGCGGCTACACCGTGATGGCATCGGTGCTCGGCGAGGTCAAGGACAACGGTCTGAAGCGTGAGGTCACCCGTAAGCAGTGGGGCGGCGAGCTCGCGGTGGCCACGTACAACGTGGAGAACCTGTCGGCGCTCGACGAGCAGGCCAAGTTCGATGAGCTCGCCGGCGGCATCGTCGACCACCTGGCCTCGCCGGACGTCGTGACGCTGGAGGAGATCCAGGACAACAACGGCCCGTCCGGTGTGAACGACGGTGTCGTCGCGGCCGACGAGACGCTGAACCGTTTCGTGGCGGCGATCGTGGCCGCTGGTGGGCCGCGCTACGAGTGGCGCCAGATCGACCCGCAGGACCTGACCGACGGTGGCCAGCCCGGCGGCAACATCCGGGTCGGGTTCCTGTTCAACCCGGCGCGCGTGTCGTTTGTGGACCGTCCGGGTGGCGATGCCACGACCGCGGTCGAGGTGGTCGGCAAGCGGGGCAAGCCGCAGCTGTCCGTCTCGCCCGGCCGGGTCGACCCCACCAACCCCGCCTGGGAGGACAGCCGCAAACCGCTCGTCGGCGAGTTCGTCTTCAAGGGCCGCACCGTGTTCGTCGTGGCGAACCACTTCGCGTCCAAGGGCGGCGACCAGGCTGTGCACGGCATCAACCAGCCGCCGACGCGCAGCTCGGAGGTGCAGCGGCTCGAACAGGCCAAGGTACTGCGGACGTTCGTCGACAAGCTGCTCGCGGCCGATCCTGGTGCGAACATCGTGGTGGCCGGTGACCTGAACGACTTCCAGTTCTCACCGACGCTGCGGACCCTCACCGAGGGTGGGGCGCTCACGGCGCTGATCGACACACTGCCGGAGAACCAGCGGTACAGCTACGTCTACGACGGCAGCTCGCAGGTGCTCGACCACCTGCTGGTGTCGCGTTCGCTGCGCAAGGTGGACTACGACGTGGTGCACATCAACGCCGAGTTCGCCCAGCAGGCCAGCGACCACGACCCGCAGGTGGTGCGGTTCCAGCCGGCCAACTGACCTGCCCCACCGCGAGTCCCCCACTCAGGCGCGCGAGTCCCCCACTCCAGCGCCCGAGTTGCCCACTCAGGACCGCGAGTTGCCCGCTCCGGTTCGATAAAGGTCCCCAAAGGGCGGGGGAACTAGCGCGCTCGCCAGCCGAGTTTGAGGATGGCCTGCGTGAGCTCGTGGTAGGCGGGCCGGACGTCCTCGGCGTAGCGGTCGAGCCACTCACCGCGTGCCGAGGCGACCGGCTCCGGCGGCGTGCCGACGTCCAGCCAGGACAGCCGGGACACGTTGTCGCCCGCCATGCGCCACCAGCGGTTGGCCCGCCCGGTCATGGCCTCCTCGCGTTCGGCCGCCGCCGTGACGCGTTCGGCCGCCGCTGCGATCTCCGCGGTCAGCTCCTCCACCCGCGCCCGTTCCCAGGCCCGCAGCTCGTCGGCCCCCCTGCGGGCGAGGCCGATGATCTCCTTGTACCGCATGGCAGCGGGGGAACCGTCACTCATCGTCGGCCTCCTGCCGGCGGAAGGGGATGATCACCTCGGGCGTCGCGTGTGCCGTGCGGTCGAAGAACAGCGCGCGTCCCGGTCGCGGCGACCAGTACACGACCTGCCCGGCGCAGAACGGTGCGAGCTCGTTGCCCTGCACGTCCAGCGCGGCCCACGCGCCGATGTCGTCGGTACCGCCGAAGCCGAGAGTGTCCTTCAGCCGCGCGACGCCGCGCCACCAGCCCAGCACGTGCATCCCCGCACCAGGCCCCTGTTTCAGCAGCGTGCGCAGGTGGTCCAGCCCGCTCTGCCTGCCCGGTTCCTTACGCTCGAGCGCGGGCAACGCGGCATCGACGCCATACAGCACCAGGATCCGTGGCGTCGGCAGCTCGGACAGTTCGCCGGCGGCGGTCGTCACGAACTCGGTGAGCTCGTCGGCCGCGACCAGGCCGGCCTTGTGCCCTTCGGTGACGAGGTGATCGGTCAGCTCGCTGACGGCGGGCAGGCAGTTCTCGACGGGGCAGCACAGTACGAATTCGACGGCACCCTGCTGGTACTGGCGGGCCAGTGAGCGCGTTGCCGAGTCCAGGATGGACACCGCTTCCCTCGTGCTGGTGCCCAGCACGGCGAAGTTACGGCCCGGAGCCCCGGAAAGCTCCACCGCATGCGCGCTGTCGGTGACCTCGATCGCCTGTCCCACCAGTGCGCGCGGGCGCGCGGCCGGGGTGAGTGCGGTGAACACCGCCGACTCGCTCAACAGTGGCGCGTGAGCCCCGTCGAACAGCCGGGGCCTGCTCTGCCCGCCGTAACGCTGCCACAGCTCCCGCTGCAGTGCCGGGAACACCCCCTTGCCGCTGGCATCGGGGACGTGCGCGAGCTGGTTGCCATGTGCCACACCGGAATCGTGGTTGATCACCGCGTGCCAGCGGGGTGCGGCGACGGCGGCCTGGTTGGTCTCGGCGAGCACCCGGCGGGCCTTCGGCATCGCGATGCGCAGGGTGCACTGCTCGAAAACGGCGGGCTTGCCCCAGAACGCGTCGATACCGGCGATGTCCTGGCTGGCCAGTATCAGGTGGATGCCCTGCGAGCGGCCACGGCGCGCGAGGTCCTCCAGAAGCGACGTCGCGAGCGCGGTCACGGTGTCCCGCTCGGCGAACAGGTACTGGAACTCGTCGATCACGGCGACGATCCGCGGCCAGTGCCCGTCCGGATCCTGCTCGCGTAGCTCGGCCAGGTTGGTGACCTCGTGTTCCTTCGCGGCGGCCGACCGCCTGCGCAGCTCGTCGGCGAGGAAGCGCAGCAGCGCGAGCCCGAACTCCCGGTCGGTGTTGACGTTGACGCCGACCAGCCGGGCGTGCGGCAGCCAGCTCTCATCCTTGCGACCTGGGGCGAGACCGGCGAAGGACACCCCTTCCTTGAAGTCGAGCAGGTACAGCGCAAGCTCGTCCGGCGAGTACCGCGCTGCGAGGCTGCCCAGCAGCGCGTACAGGAAGTTCGTCTTGCCCGAACCACTCGGCCCGCCGATCAGCGCATGCGGTGTGGCGTCACCGATCACGACCTCGACGGGCTCGCCCTCGTAGAAGCCGACCGGTGCGCGCAGTTCGTGGGCCGAGCGTTCGCGGCCGTACTCGGTCGGCAGCAGGTCGGCGAACGAGCGGGGTCCGCCCTGTTTGGCGATGAGCGCCTCGGCAATGCGCCCGGCGGCGGTGGTCACCTGCCCGGCAGGCAACGGCGGATCGAGCCTGACCACCAGATCGGCGCCGGTCATGCTGGTCACCGCCTCATGCTCGCTGCGGAGGCTGATCGTCTCCACGGAGCCGCCGAGCACGGTCGGCACGTCCACCAGTACCAGCGAGATGCCGGCGTCGAGCGCTCCGCTGGCCACCCGCTTGAGGTCGCGGGCCTGCTCGGCGCTGAGGTCCTCGCCATTGCCGTAGAGCACGCCGATGCGCCACGGCTCGGTGCGCTTGCCGGTGGCCTTGCGCATGGCGCGCAGCGACGGGTACCCGGCCTGCATGGTCTGGTTGTGGATGCGCCGGATGTGCCCGGCGAACTCGTCGAGCAGGTCCACCAGCCGGGTCGGATCGTGCACGGTGACCGCGCTGGTGCGGCTCAACGCGTAGAAGCTGGGCAGCACGGCCGTGAGCTGGCCGACGTCCCAGAGGTGGATCTTCACCGCGCCCGGCTCGAACGTGCTGAGCACGCGCATCAGCAGGTTCTCCACGAGCGCGTCGACCGCGGCGCGCGTGCGCGGGGCGGAGGTGATCGCCAGGTGGGACTCGTCGAGCAGCGGTACCGCCACGTCGAAGGTCAGTTCCGTGCCCGCCGTGCGGCCCGCAGCTGATCCGTCCACTGTGGAGTAACCGATGCGCCACAGCTCAGGTGTCCGCACGCCAGTGGATGTTCCGACGCGGCCGAGCCACTCACCGGGTGGGCGTCCCGCGGGGCCCGGTGCGCTCGCCGCGACGAGCTCACGCAGCCGGTTCGGCCCGTCGGACCATTCGGCGTAGAACTGGCTGCGCACGCTGGCGAGCCAGGACAGCACATCGGCCATCGCCGGATCGTTCGCGCGTTCGGCCAGCTGCGGGTCCTGTGCAGCGCGTTCCATTCCCGCGTGGACGATCAGCTGTTCCAGCCGCAGCTTGGCCAGGTCGAGCTCGGCGGAGGAGCGGGCATTGTGCGCGGCACCGAGTGCCAGCCCGATCTGGTGCCGTAGCTGATCGAGCGCCTGGATGACGCTGGCCCGTTGCTCGGTGGCCTTCCTGCCCATGTGTCCTGCCTACCCTGCCCTACAGCCTGGCCTCGTAGGTGGTGAGCAGCCCACCCGCGCCCGCGAGGCAGGTGAGCTGGCTCTCGAGCTGTTCGAGCGCGCGGGCGAGTTGCGGCGGCAGCCACGGCTCGGCTTGGACCTGTGCGTCGACGATGACCCGCTGGTATTCCTCCAGCAGTTCCCGGGCCCTTTCGGTGTGCGCGCGGGCGTCGGTGAGCCCGCTGTGGACCGCGGCGAGCGACTGGCGCAGCTGGTCGAAGGACATCGGCTACAGCCGCGCGGAGTAGCTCTCGGCGGAGGAAATGCACGCCTGGATGGTGCTCTGGGTGCCGTTGATTCCTTGCAGTGCCTCGGCGAGCAGGCCGTGTGCCTGGTTCACCTCTTGTTGTGTGCTGCCGGACGTCGCCATCGACAGTGTCTGCTGCGCTTCTTCGAGTGACTGGGCGGCCTGCTGCAGGGCGGCGATGCTAGCGGAAGCCTTCTCGTTCGCGAGGGCGATCCCCGCGCGGATCTCTTCCACTCCGGGCATGGAACGGACTCCTTGGGGAAGTCGGGTCAATCGGTTCAAACCTAGCGTGACCGATCGACTCCGGACAGATGACGGTGGGGGGAAGCTGCTGATTACTCTGCGCGCCCGCCTACGACAGAACGCCGGACCCAATAACGGGTTCCGGCGTTCTGCTTCGGCGGCGGAGGATACGGGATTCGAACCCGTGAGGGCTTTAACACCCAACACGATTTCCAATCGTGCGCCTTAGGCCGCTCGGCCAATCCTCCGTGGGAGAGGGTACAGGATGCCGTTATGACCAGCGGTTATGGGGTCTGAGCTGCAGCGATTCCCAGTAGTGGCAGACATGGCGGCAGGCTGTCGATGCCGACCCGCACCCGGCGGTGCCGCAGCCAGTCCGCGCGGGTCAGGCGCAGCCGCCGCTCGATCGCGAGCGCGCCGCGGACCACGCGCCGGCCAGTGCCGTCGGCGCGGTAGCCGAGTTCGCGGGACACCGTCTGTGACGCGGTGTTGTCGGCGAACGCGGCGGACACCGCCTCCTCGGCACCCAGCCCGGTGAACGCCAGCTCCAGCACGGCGGCCCGCATCTCGGTACCGATGCCCTGGCCCTGATGGGCCTTTCCCAGCCACGATCCGGTACCGACCTCTCGGGTGACGGCGAAATCCCGTGCACTGAGTGACTGCTGTCCCACCACCGTGCCGTCGCGGAACACGGCGAGGTTGAGAGCCCAGTCCTCCGGCGACCAGTCGCCGAGCCGCAGCCAGTGGTGCTGCACAACGGATCGGGCGATGTCGGCGGGCGGCTGGTCGGTCCACGGCACGGTGAACGGCATCACCGCCGGATCGTGCACGCCGTTCGCCGCAAGCCGGCCCAGCTCGGCCAGCTCCTCCGGCGCCGGTAGGCGCAGCTCGAGCCGTGGTGTGGTGAGCCGCAGCGCGACCAGCGGGAAGATGTCGGCCAGCATGTGTCCATCTTGGTCGGTCCCCGGCTGCCACGCCTGCTGGTCAGCGGAAGCAGTAGGAGTCGGACGACGCGTCCCCGCCCTGCAGGCGCACCTGATGTGGCCGCAGGCCGCGGAAGTCCGCGCGGTGCGGGAAGAACCGGTCGTCGATCGTCAGGCCGCCACCTTTGCCGGGATCGGTGTCGAACTTGGCGAACCACGCGCCGACGCCATCCGGGTAGAACTGGTCGTCCCACGACCCGTACAGCGAGTTGGTCACGTAGATCCGCCGCCCGTCCCGGCTCACCTCCACCATTTGCGACCCGCCGGCCAGCGGCTCCTGCGGCGCTGACGGATGGGCGACGCGGCCGGTGATGCCGCCGAGCCGCACCGAGCCGGTTTCCCTCGGCCGCGCGGGATCGCTGACGTCGTACTGCTTCAGCTCGCCGGTACCCCAGCACGAGACGTACAGGAACCGGTCGTCGACGCTGAGGTTGATGTCGGTGACCAGCGGCGGCACGGCCTCGAACGGCTTCAGCGCCGGTGGCAGGTCCGCCGGATCGGCAGGCTCGGCGGGAATGGTGATCACCTTGTCGGCGCGCCAGGTGCCGCCGTCGCGGTGCCAGCGCCACACCGATGCCGACAGGTCCTCGGTGCTGACGACGACGCCGGCGAATCCCCAGGTCGCCTCGGGATCGTGGGACGGCCGCAGCTCCAGCACCATCTGGTGTTGCGAGCCGAGGTCCACCCGCTGCAGATGCCTGCCCTGCTTCAGGTCCCAGAAGTGCAGTGCGTGGCCGTAGGCGTTGCCGAGCAGCAGCTTCGGGTCGATGCCGTCCTCGATCATCGAGGGCGTGCCCCATTCGGACGTGATCGCGGTGTTCTGGTTGAGATGCCACCACGCGTCGTAGGCGAAGTACTGCGGACCGCGGTCGGTCTCCCACGCCCGCAGCACCTCGAACGTGTCGTGGTCGAGCAGCGCGATGCCGCCCGGCCCCTCGGCCCCGGCCGCGCCGCCGAGGCAGGAGACGAAGATGCCGTCCGGTCCGCAGTGCAGGGTGTGCGGTCGCGAGTAGCCCGCCTTGGCGGCCAGCTCGCCGGCCTCGATGGTCCGCACGAGCCTTGGCTCCCGCGGGTCCGGGTAGGTGTCGTAGACGTGGATGTTCGACGAGCGGAGCCCGGGCAGCAGCAGGTAGCGGCGGCGCAGGCCATCGGTGTGGTGACCGGCGTGTGCGAAGGCGCTACTGCACGCGTTCCAGCCGAAGTGGTGCAGCTCGTCGCCGCGCGTCGGCAGGTCCGCCCAGCCCACCACCTCGCCGAACGTCGACGAATCCGGGTCGGTGTCGACGACGATGAGGGCATCGGGCTGTTCGGCTTTGCGATCGAACGCCACAACGTAGGCGAGCCGTTCCGGTGGCGCCGCGATCGCGTCGGCGGGGGTTCGGTAGAACGTCGGGTCGACGTCGTGAGCCTGGGTCATCGGGTGCCTCCAGTGAGTGGGACGGCAGGACACCGGAACTTCAGTGTTCCCCTCTGCGCTCAGCACCGCAGCGCAACGGGGAACCGGCGGCGGGCGCGCCTGCGAGGGCGCATGGCGTCGAACGTGGCAGCAGTGACCATGCCGAAGGCGAGGTGCGGCAGGACGTCACTCAGCCAGTCAGTGGCGCTCCAGGTGCGCGGGTCCGACACTCCCAGTGCCGCCAGCGGCCCGGTGGTGGCAGCCATCGCGGCGCCGGTGGCGACGAGCCCGCCGACGGCGACCGGAGGTCGCCAGCCGAATCCGTGGAGTGCGCCGTATCCCGCTCCCACCGCGGTGCCGGTGATCATCCCCAGCAGCGCACCGAGCCCGGTCAGCCTGTTCCGTCGTGCCTGCTCATCGCCGGGAACGGTCACATGCGCGGTCCGCGCCAGCCTCTCGACCGTCTGCTCCGGGGTGTCGCTGGCACTGCGGCCACGCAGGGTCATGTCGATGTAAGAGGCGGCGTTGAGAGCGGTGATCCCGGCCGCGCCCGCCGCGATGCCGCGTGCGATCGAACTCAACATACGTGCGGGATACCCGGTGGACCCGGTCAGGTAACCCGCTCGGCGTGAAGTCCTATCGGGACAGCCGCTTCAAGTGGTTGTCCCGAGGTCGTACCACGTGTGAAGATTCCGTAATGAGTCAGCGTTCGACACCGCCGTTCCGCGCCGACCACGTAGGTAGCCTGCTGCGGCCGCCCCAGCTGCACGAAGCGAGGGACCGGGCCGCGCGGGGCGAGATCACCGTCGAGCAGCTCAGAGCAGTAGAAGACGACGCCATCCGCGCCGTGGTGGAGCTGCAGCGCAAGGCCGGTCTTCGCTCAGCGACGGATGGCGAGTTCCGCCGCGCCTCCTGGCACATGGACTTCATCTACCAGCTCGATGGTGTCTCGAAGAGCGACGAACGCCTGCACGTCAAGTTCCACAATGCGGCAGGGGATCTGGAGTTCAGCCCGCCGGGGTTGCAGGTCGGCGGCAAGGTCGGCCTCAGCACGCCGATCTTCGGCGACCACTTCGGCTACCTGAAGTCCATTGTGGACCCCGGGGTGACGCCGAAGCTGACCATCCCGTCGCCGAGCATGGTCTACTACCGCGGCGGCAGGGCGGCGGTGGACGAGACCGTGTACCCGGATCTCGAGGAGTTCTTCACCGACCTCGCCGCCGCCTACGCGGCGCAGGTCAGGGGCGTCGGCGAGCTGGGCTGCACCTACCTGCAGCTCGACGACACCAGCCTGGCCTACCTCAACGATCCGAACCAGCGCGAGGTCGTCGCCAGGATGGGTGGCGACCCCGAGACACTGCACCTGCGTAACATCAAGACGATGAACGCGGCCATCGCGGCCAAACCGGCCGGGATGACCATCACCACGCACCTGTGCCGGGGCAACTACCGCTCGTCGTGGGCAGCTGAAGGCAGCTACGACTTCGTGGCGGAAGCGCTGTTCAACGAGCTCGACGTGGACGGTTACTTCCTGGAGTTCGACGACGAGCGCTCGGGCAGCTTCGAGCCGCTGCGTTTCGTGCCGAAGGGCAAGTACGTCGTGCTGGGGCTGGTGACCACCAAACGCGGCGAGCTGGAGTCGATGGAGTCGTTGCAGCGGCGGATCGAGCAGGCGGCGCGCTATGTCGACCTCGACCAGCTGTGTCTGTCGCCGCAGTGCGGCTTCTCCTCCACCGAGGAAGGCAACGACCTCACCGAGGACCAGGAGATCCGCAAGCTCGAGCGCATCGTGGAAACCGCTGCCGCGGTGTGGGGTTAGGTACCTCGCTCACGTCAGGTCGGCGAACATCTCCACCTCGTCGCGGCGGCCTGCGACCACGAGGATGTCCCGCCGGGCGATGACGGTCTCCGGCGTCGCGTAGGTGAACCCGGCGCCCGGCCGCCCGATCCCGACGACGGTGACGCCGTACTTGTTACGCAGCTTCGCCTCGCTCAGTGACTTGCCCACCGCCTCGGTGGGCGCCGTCGTCTTGACGATCGCGTAGTCGTCCTCGAACTCGATGTAGTCCAGCATCCGGCCGGTCACCAGGTGCGCCACTCGCTCACCCATGTCGTGTTCGGGCAGCACGACGTGGTGGGCACCGACGCGTTCGAGGATGCGGCCGTGCTGCCTGCTGATCGCCTTCGCCCAGATGTGCGGGATGCCGAAGTCGGCGAGCACCGAGGTCGACAGGATGCTGGCCTCGATGTCGCTTCCGATACCCACCACGGCACGTTCGAACTCGGGCACGCCCAGCTGGGTCAGCGCCTCGGCGTCGGTGGTGTCGGCGATCGCCGCGTGTGTGAGCTCGTCGGCGTAGCGCTGGACGAGTTTCGGGTCGCTGTCGATGCCGAGCACCTCACAGCCGCTGTTGACGAGCTCGATGGCCAGCGAACTGCCGAACCGGCCGAGCCCGATGACGACGACGCGGTATTCGCTGTTGCGGTTACCCAACGATCGGCCTTTCCTCAGGTAGGTCGTAGCGCCGCGAGCGCTCGCGCAGGGCGAGCGCCGAGGCCAGGGTGATCGGTCCGACTCTGCCGAGGAACATCAACAGCACGAGCACGAGGTGCCCGGCCGCACCGACATCAGCGGTGATCCCGGTGGACAGGCCGACGGTGGCAAAGGCCGAGATCGACTCGAACAGGACGACCTCGAGCCGGAACTGGGTGAGCGTGAGCAGCGCGAGTGTGCCCGCCATGACGGCACCCACGCTGAGCAGCACGACGGCCAGCGCCTGCCGCTGCACCGACGCGGGCACCTTGCGGCCCATCACGTGCACCGAGGGTTCGGCGCGGATCTCGGCGTAGATCACGAAAGCCAGCAGGGCGAACGTGGTCACCTTGATGCCGCCCGCGGTGCTCGCGCTGCCTCCGCCGATGAACATCAGGATGTTGTTGATCAGCAGTGTGCCCGATTCGAACTCGCCCATGTCGAGGCTGTTGAACCCGGCCGTGCGTGGCATGACGCCGTGGAAGAACCCCGCCAGCAGTTTGCCGCCGGGACCGAACTGGCCGAGCGTCTCGGGGTTGTTCCACTCCGCGATCGTGATCACCACGAAGCCGACCACGAGCAGGATGCCGCTGGTGATCAACGTGATCTTGGCGTGCACCGACCAGCGCTGCCGCCCACGCCGACGACGCCAGATCTCCAGCCACACCGGGAAGCCGAGCCCGCCCGCGAGCACGGCGATCGCGATCGGTACGCAGATCCACGCGTCGGTGGCGAAGCCGATCAGGTTGTCGGTGTAGAGCGCGAAACCGGCGTTGTTGAATGCCGAGACGGCGTGGAATACCCCGTGGTAGACGGCCCGCGGCCAGTCGTAGCCGTAGCCCGTGGCGAACCGCGCCGCCAGGACGGCGGCGGTGGCGGCCTCGAAGACCAGGGTCACCAGGAGCACGCCGCGCACCACCTTGCGGACGTCGCCAAGGTCGAGCGCCTTCGTCTCGGCCTGCGCGGTGAGCTGCATCCGCAGGCCGAAGCGCCGGGCGACGAGCAGCCCGAGCAATGAGGCGAGGGTCATGATGCCCAGACCGCCCACCTGGATGAGGCCGAGGATGACGATCTCACCGAAGGCGGACCAGTGGGTCGGCGTGTCGACCACCGCGAGGCCCGTCACGCAGGTCGCCGATGTCGCCGTGAACAGGGCGGAGACGAGGTCGGCCCGTTCACCCGAGGTCGTGGCGATCGGCAGGGACAACAGGACGGTGCCCACCGCGACCACCGCGGCGAAGCCGAGCACCACGACGCGGGCAGGGTGCCGCCAGGTGGGGCGGAGCCGGCGCAGCGCGGTGCCGGACAGCGCCTGCGCCACAGGGTGCTCCGTTCTGGTCAGCCGGTCCTTCGTGCGCAAAACTAGTCAATCCGCTGCCTGGCCGCACTCTTTGGCGGGAGGTTGCGAAGTTCGTCCCCTGTGACGTTGGCTGGATGGGTGCGGCACAACGCAGAGGTGGCACCGTCGGTGGCGGCGCGCGTGCTCAACGTGCTCGGGGCGTTCAGCGCCGACCACCCCGTCCTGACCCTGTCCGAGCTGAGCAGACGCGCCGGCCTGCCGCTGTCCACCACTCACCGGCTGGTGGGCGAGCTGACCGCGCGGGGTGCGCTGGAGCGGGATTCCGACGGCGGTTACCGGGTCGGGCTGTGGCTGTGGGAGGTCGCCTCGCTCGCTCCGCACGGGGCGGGGCTGCGGGAGAACGCGATGCCGTTCCTGGAGGACCTGTACGAGGCAACGCACCAGCACGTCCAACTCGCCGTGCTCGATGCAGCCGAAGTGGTGTACATCGAGCGCATCTCCGCTCGTCACGCGATCAAGATCCAGTCCCGCGTCGGTGGCAGGCTCCCCGTCCACGCGACGGGGGTGGGCCTGGTACTGCTGGCGTTCTCGCCGCCGGTGACCCAGGAGGAGGTACTGGCCACGCCGCTGCGGCGCTACTCGCCGAAGACGATCTCCTCGGGGACACAGCTACGCCGGGTGCTGGCCAACGTGCGGCGTGATGGCTACGTGATCAGCGATGGGCAGATCGAACCGGACGTCGTGTCCGTGGCGGCACCCGTGTACGGCGACGGGGACGCGGTGGTCGCCGCGCTGTCCGTCGTCGTCCCGGTGCGGTCGACCGATCCGCGCACGCTCGTGCCCGCCGTGCGTGCCGCGGCCAGGGGTATTTCCCGTGCCCTCGGTGCACCGCGTGCCGGGCGGGTCTCGGCCGACGCGCGCCGCGAGACGCTGTGAGTCGTCGCAGGAATGGCTTCCGTTGAATGGAAGCCGGTCTGGGCGGGGCAGGTTCGGCGAGCGCACTCTGTTGGCGACAACGCCGTTGACGAGATGGAGGGCCCGGTGACGGACACGCAGGTTGGCATCATCGGAGCCGGACCGGCCGGCCTGCTCCTGTCCTACCTGCTCCGGCTCGAGGGGATCGACGCGGTCGTGCTCGAAGCACGCAGCCGGGAGTACGTCGAGAAGCGTGTGCGTGCGGGGGTATGCGAGCAGCCGACCGTCGAACTGCTGCGCGAGATCGGCGTCGGCTCGCGCCTGGCCGTAGAAGGCTTGCCGCACCACGGTTTATCGCTACGCTTCGACGGTGCCGACCACCGCATCGCGCTCACCGAGCTGACCGGATCCTCCATCACGGTGTACGGCCAGCAGGAGATAGTGAAGGACCTGATCGCCGCGCACGTCGACAAGGGCATGCCGATCGAGTTCGACGTGTCCGATGTGGAGTTACACGGGCTGCGCACCGAGTCGCCATGGATCACCTACCGCGACGCCGCGGGTACTGCCCGTGAGCTGCGCTGTGCAGTGATCGCCGGCTGCGACGGCTTTCATGGCGTGAGTCGGCCGTCCATTCCGGACGGTGAGCTGACTGTGTTCGACCACGAGTACCCGTTCGCCTGGCTCGGTGTGCTGGCCAGGACACCACCGTCGCACGAGGAGCTGATCTACACCCGGCACGACCGCGGGTTCGCACTGCACAGCATGCGCTCACCGGAGATCACCCGGCTCTACCTGCAGGTGGATCCGGCCGAGCGCATCGAGGACTGGTCCGACGACCGGATCTGGTCGGAGCTGCAGCTGCGGCTGGAGACGAAGGAGGGCTTCACCCTGCACGAGGGACCCGTTCTGGAGAAGGGCATCACACCGATGCGCAGTTTCGTCGTGGAGCCCATGCAGTACGGCAGGCTCTTCCTCGCAGGCGACGCCGCACACATCGTCCCCCCGACCGGGGCGAAGGGGATGAACCTCGCCGTCGCCGATGTGCGCAACCTGTCCCGTGCGCTCACGGCGCTGTTGCGGCACAAGGACGGCGAGCTCGCGGCGTCCTATTCGGACAGATGCCTGCGCCGGGTGTGGCGGGCCGAGCACTTCTCCTGGTACATGACCTCGATGCTGCACCGCGACCCGAACGCCGACGAGTTCCAGAACCGGTTGCAGCTGTCCCAGCTGCGCTACACGGCTTCCTCCTCGGCAGCCGCCACCAGCTTGGCCGAGAACTACGTAGGCCTGCCCTACGAGTGAGAACCCCTTGGCCGGGGCCACGGCCCCGGCCAAGGGGCTCAGGCGGGGTGCTCCGGGCGCTGGTCGGTCGCCCACTCGGTGTGGAAGCTGCCTTCGGCGTCAACGCGCCGATAGGTGTGCGCGCCGAAGAAGTCCCGCTGCCCCTGGATGAGCGCGGCAGGCAGCCGGTCGGCACGCAACGCGTCGTAGTAGGCGAGCGCGGTCGAGAAGCCCGGCGTCGGAATGCCGAGCCGGATCGCCGCGGACACCACCGAGCGCCAGGCGTCCTGCGCGTCCTCGACCGCCTTGCGGAAGTCGCCGCTGGTGAGCAGCGTCGGCAGGCCGGGCGCCGCCTCGAATGCCGCCCGGATGTCATCCAGGAACCTCGCGCGGATGATGCACCCGCCGCGCCACAACGAAGCGACGGAGCCGAGGTCGATGTTCCAGCCGTACTCGGTGCTGCCCGCCTGGATCTGGTTGAAGCCCTGCGCATACGCGACCACCTTCGACGCGTACAGCGCATGCTCGACGTCGTCGGCGAACTGCTCTGCAGCGCTGCCGGACAGTGGCGCCCGCACCGGTCCGGCCAGGCCCCTCGCCGAGGCCCGCAGGTCGGTGTGGCCGGACAGCGACCTGGCGAACGTCGCCTCGGCGATCCCACTGATCGGGATGCCGAGGTCGAGTCCGATTTGGACCGTCCAGCGGCCGGTGCCCTTCTGCTCGGCCTGGTCGGCGACGATGTCGACGAACGGTTTGCCCGTCGTGGCGTCGATGTGCGCGAGCACCTCGGCTGTGATCTCGATGAGGTAGGACTCGAGCCGCCCGGTGTTCCACGTGCGGAAGACCTCGGCGATCTGCGCCGGCTCGTAGCCGAGCGCGCCACGGAGCAGATCGAACGACTCGGCGATCAGCTGCATGTCGGAGTACTCGATGCCGTTGTGGACCATTTTGACGAAATGTCCCGCGCCGTCCGGTCCGATGTGGGCGCAGCACGGCGTGCCGTCGACCTTCGCCGCGATGTCTTCGAGCAGCGGGCCGAGCGAGCGGTAGGACTCCACTGAACCACCGGGCATGATGCTGGGCCCGTGCAGCGCGCCCTCCTCGCCACCGGAGACTCCGACACCGACGAAGTGCAAACCGCGCTCCCGCAGAGCTGCCTCGCGGCGCCGGGTGTCGGCGAAGTGCGCGTTGCCCGCGTCCACGATCACATCGCCGGGTTCGAGCAGCGGGGCGAACTCCTCGATCACCGCGTCGGTCGGCTGGCCCGCTTTGACCATCACGACCACCTGCCGCGGGCGGTCGAGCGCCTCGACGAACTCCCTGGCGGAGTAGGAAGGGATGAAGTCACCTTCCGAACCGAACTGATCGACCAGGTCGCGCGTGCGTTGGTCGGACCGGTTGTGCAGCGCCACCGTGTGCCCGTGCCGCGCCAGATTGCGTGCCAGATTGCGGCCCATCACCGCGAGTCCGGTCACGCCAATGCTCGCCTTCTTCGTCATATGTTGCACATTACGCCGGAGCGGCGATTTCTTGTTGGCAGGTAAAACAGGTAACGTCGAGGAGCCATGGCCAGTACCGTCACTTCCCGAAGAAAGCAGCTCGGTAACGAGCTGCGGCACGCGCGTACTTCGGCGGGCCTCACACAGCAACAGGTGGCCGAGATCCTCGGCTGCACTCAGGGCAAGGTCAACAAGATCGAATCGGGCGCGGTCGGCGTCAAGCTCGGCGATGTCCGCGCGATGCTCGACGCATTCGGTATCGCAGGCGATGAGGCCGACACGTTGCTGAACCTGGCTCGGGCCGCCGCCGGTCAGCGGGGGCACTGGTCGGGGTACCGATCCGTTGTGCCGCACTGGTTTCGGACCTTCACCGACCTGGAGCCGGCCGCCGCGGAGATCATGACGTGGCACGGTGAGCGCATTCCCGGCCCATTGCAGTCAGAGCATTACATGCTCAAGCAGTTCACGGAGTTCGGCGCGACCGACATCACTTCGCTGGTGCGTAACCGCCTCGACCGTAAGGCTGTTTTCGAGCAGGCGCAGCCGCCGTACTACCGCTTCATTCTCAGCGAGTCGGCGCTGCGCAGGGCCCCGGGTGGCCGCTCGCCGGCGGTGATGCTCGACCAGTTGGAACACATGCTCGAGCTGGAGCGGCAGCCCAGGGTCTACCTTCACGTGCTGCCGTTCGACGCCAAGCTGGCCTCGGTGCCGAACGACTTCACGATCATGCGCTTTCCCGACCGGACACGCGACTTCGTCTACATCGAGCATTCGGCGGGCGGAACGTACCTCGACGAAATCAAGGACTTCCAGATCTTCGTCGACGCGTGGGACCGCTTGCGTGGCGCGGCTTTGGAGCGCCACGAGACGCGCCAGTTCCTCAAGGAACTGGCAGAGCAGTACCGCGCGGAGTTGAATTCTCAGACACGGCAGGGATAACGCCGCGTGAAGTGGTGCTCGAGAAGCATCAGCGGCCGCGGCCACAGTCTGCCGACACCCAGATCGACTCTCCGGACCCGCTGCGGGTGTGCCAGAACCTGCTCATCCTCGACCTGACAGCTCGGTCGGGCCACCCGCGGCTCCACGTCCAGTCGTACCGTCATGATGTTGCTCCACCCCCAGTGGTGTGTTGCCGATATCTCACTGAGCCGCCCCGGAGTTGCGTCCCGTGGGCTCTCCGGAATAATCCTAGTTACAGATTAATCATGCTGTCGACCCGACTGAGCGGATATCGCACGGATGGCCGCATCCATCAGTCGGATCGACGAGGGACACAGGGATCGTGTGACTCAGCGCGCACGCCGCCTGTGTTCGCGGGACCGGGCACGGAGGTACGGGCATGGCCGATTACGCCACTCGATCGGATTATTACGACCCGACTACGGCGGCGACCATGTTCGATGCCGCAGGCTGGCAGAAGTCCTTCGCGAGCGAGCCGAACGGTGGCAGTTGTGTCGAGGTCAACCTGGGTGCGGACAAGGTCGGCGTGCGTGACACCAAGCTCCCCGACAGCCCGGTCTTCGTCTTCAACACGCGGGAGTGGGAGGCGTTCCTGATCGCTGTCAAAGCCGGGCAGTTCGACCTGCCGGCCTGAACGGCGGCGCTGGGCACCGGCGTCCCCTGGATGGCCCATCGGTAGCCTGTGATTCACAGCCAATGCACAGGCTGAGTACAGCTTGGCCACACGCTCGCGGGGCACCCTGACACCATGGCGAGCCTGAAGTCGGAATCTCGGAAGTCCGAGTCGTGGCGTCCCGACGGCACACGGGTCCGGGTTCTCGTCGTCGATGACGAGGCGAGCCTCGCCGAGCTCGTCTCGATGGCCCTGCGTATGGAGGGCTGGGACACCCGCACCGCCGCCGACGGCATGAACGCCATCGCGCAGGCCCGCGAGTTCCGGCCGGACGCGGTCGTGCTGGACGTGATGCTGCCCGACCTCGACGGGCTGGAGGTGCTGCGCCGGATGCGGGCCGAGTCGCCGCAGCTGCCGGTCCTCCTGCTCACGGCGAAGGACGCGGTCGAGGATCGCATCGCGGGGCTGACCGCGGGAGGGGACGACTATGTCACCAAGCCGTTCAGCCTCGAGGAGCTGGCGCTGCGGGTGCGCGCACTGCTGCGCAGGGCGCGGGTGGTGCCCGTGGCCGACGAGGCGACGCTGGTGGTCGGCGACCTGACGCTGGACGAGGACAGCCGCGAGGTCCGCCGCGGCGAGGACCTGATCTCACTGACCGCGACCGAATTCGAGCTGTTGCGCTACCTCATGCGCAACCCCAAGCGGGTGCTGTCCAAGGCGCAGATCCTCGACCGGGTGTGGAGCTACGACTTCGGCGGCCAGGCCAATATCGTGGAGCTCTACATTTCCTACCTGCGAAAGAAGATCGACGTGGGAAGGAAACCCATGATCCACACCATGCGCGGTGTGGGGTATGTCCTCAGGCCGACTACCTAGCAAACGCAGGCCGTGGTCGCTGCGTCGCAAGCTGCTGGCTCAGCTGGTGAGCCTGCTGGCTGTGGCCTGCCTGCTCATCGGCGTGGTCACGGAGTTCGCGTTGGACGCCTTTCTCGTCGGCAGGCTGGACGACCAACTACGCGCCACGAGCGAGCGTGTGCGGGTGTACACCGACAACCCGGACAGGCCGCACCCTGGCGGGCAGCGGCAGCGCCATGACCCGCTTTGGGCGCCCGGCCAGAGCCTCGGCACGCTCAACGCGATCATCGCCAACGGCACGGTGGTGGGAGCCGAGCGGCTGACCGGGCCGACGGCGGCCCGCCAGCAGTTGCCCCCCGACCTACACGGCGTGCTCACCACCCTGCCCGCCGACGGCCGCGCCTACACCCGTGACCTCGGCCAGTTCGGTCCCTACCGGCTCTCCGCCGTGACCACCAGGGACGGAAGGACGGTCGTCACCGGGCTGCCATTGGCCTCGGTGGACGAGACGATGCGCAACGTCGGGCTGATCCTGGGCGGAGTCGCGCTCTGTGGCGTCACGATCACCGGCCTGGTCGGCGCGTGGACCGTGCGCCGTACGCTGCGTCCTCTGGACCGGCTGGCGGCGACCGCCAGCCACGTCGCCGAGCTGCAGCTGGACAAAGGCGAGGTGGCGCTGCCCGTTCGCGTGCAGGAGGCCGACACCGACACCCGCACCGAGGTGGGCAAGGTCGGCAACGCGCTCAACCAGATGATCGACCACGTCGCGGCCGCGCTGGATGCCCGGCAGCGGAGTGAGAGCAGGCTCCGCCGTTTCGTCGCGGACGCCAGTCATGAGCTGCGCACTCCGCTGACCGCGATCAAGGGCTACGCCGAACTGGTGCGGCGGGACGGCGACTCGGTGCCCGGTGAGGTCCGGTTCGCCTTCGCCCGTGTGGAATCGGAGTCCACCAGGATGACCAACCTGGTCGAGGAGATGCTGCTGCTCGCGCGCCTCGACGCGGGACGGGTGCACCCACACGAACCGGTCGACCTGTCCCGGCTGGTCGCCGATGCCGCGGCCGATGCGCACGTGGCCGGACCGCGGCACCACTGGGTGCTCGACGCTCCGGCCGAGCCGATCATCGTGCTCGGTGACGCCGAGCAACTGCATCAGGTGGTGCTGAACCTGCTCAGCAACGCCCGCACCCACACACCGCCCGGCACGCAGGTCGCGATCGAGCTCGCCGAGCGTTCGGGCATGGCGGTGCTGCGTGTACGGGATAACGGTCCCGGCATTCCCTCCGACCTGCTGCCCGAGGTGTTCGAGCGGTTCGCCCGTGGCGACGTTTCGCGCTCGCGCCTTGCCGGAAGCACCGGTCTCGGCCTGGCGATCGTGCAGGCCGTCGTGGCGGCGCACGGCGGCGAGGTGGGCGTGACCAGCATGCCGGGGGCCACCGAGTTCACCTTGACGCTCCCCGTCTCCCGCACCGCGTGAGCGGTCGCCTAGACTGTGTGACGGACCCCCGCGGCGTCCACCCTGCGAACCTCCCCAGGGCCGGAAGGCAGCAAGGATAAGCAGGCTCTGACGGGTGCGGGGGTCCCCTTGTTCGGTGGCTATGGTCACCTTCCCCCGCCCGGCACCCGGTGATACCTGGGGCCGAGCCCCCAGACCCCCACGGTGCGAGCTCCTCGCCTCTGGCGAGCGCTGGGCGCGTAGGCCTTGAACCAGCGCGCTGTGGGATCCAGTGGCGCCCACCCGATGGCGCCTCCGTGCGCGTGTCTGAGTGTCGGAGCCTGCCGGTACCCTCGCCTCGTGGCTCTCGCGCTGTACCGCAAGTACCGGCCGGCGACCTTCGCCGAGGTCGTGGGGCAGGAGCACGTCACCGAGCCCCTGCGCACGGCGCTCTCGGCAGGCCGGATCAACCACGCGTACCTCTTCTCCGGCCCGCGCGGCTGCGGCAAGACGTCCAGCGCGCGGATCATGGCGCGCTCGCTCAACTGTGTGGAAGGCCCCACGCCGGACCCGTGCGGTAAATGCGGCCCGTGCCGCGCGCTCGCGCCCGAAGGCCCCGGCAGCGTCGATGTCACCGAACTCGACGCGGCCAGCCACGGTGGTGTGGACGATGCCAGGGAACTGCGGGACCGGGCGTTCTACGCGCCGGCTGAATCCCGCTACCGGGTCTTCATCATCGACGAGGCGCACATGGTCACCACGCAGGGCTTCAACGCCCTGCTGAAGATCGTCGAGGAACCACCGGAACACCTGATCTTCATCTTCGCCACCACCGAGCCGGACAAGGTGCTGGCCACCATCCGCTCGCGGACGCATCACTATCCGTTCCGGTTGATCCCGCCGAGCGCGATGCGTGAGCTGCTGGAACGCAACGTGGCCGCGGAGGGCGTTGCCGTGGAACCCGCCGTGTACCCGCTGGTCATCAAGGCGGGCGGTGGGTCCGCTCGCGACACCCAGTCGGTGCTCGACCAGCTGCTCGCCGGCGCCGGCCCGGAAGGCGTCACCTACGAGCGGGCGCTGTCGCTGCTCGGTGTCACCGACTCCGCCCTTATTGATGCGATGGTCGACGCGCTGGCAGCCGATGACCACAAGGCTGTGTTCGGCACCGTCGATCGGCTCGCCGAGGCCGGGCACGACCCGCGTCGGTTCGCGACCGACCTGCTGGACCGGTTGCGGGACCTGATCCTCTTGCGCTCCGTTCCCGACGCCGCGTCCTCGGGAATGGTGTCCGTGCCGGAAGAGCAGCTGAGCCAGCTCGTGGCGCAGGCGGAGCGGCTCAAGCCCGGTACGCTCACCCGCTACGCCGAGATCATCCACAATGGACTTCTCGAGATGCGTGGCGCGACGGCACCGCGGCTGCTGCTCGAGTTGCTGTGCGCGCGGATGCTGCTGCCCGAGGTCGCCGACGACGAAGCCGCGATGTTGCAGCGGCTCGAACGGCTGGAACGCAGGCTCGCGGCCGGGGGCACCGCGCCCGCAGCTCCCACGGCCACGGCCCCCGCGAAACAGGCTCCGGCGGTCTCCGCGCCGCAGGCTTCTGCGCCGCAAGCTCCGCCGGAGCGGACCTTCGAACGACCGTCGCGGCGTCCGGCGGAACCGACCCCCGCGCCCGCCCCGGCAGCCGACCCCGCGCCGGCCCCCGAGGCACGGCAGTCGCCGCCACCCGCACCCGCCGCCCAACCCGAGGCGCCCGCTGATCCGCCGCAAGCGGCGGCGAGTGCGCCCGGCCAGATCGACGCCGCAGCATTGCGGCAGCTGTGGCCGCAGTTGCTCGCCGCCGTCCGGAAGCTCAGCCGCAGCACAGAGGCGATGCTCACGCAAGCGACCGTCCACAGCGTCGAGGGCTCGACGGTCGTGCTCACGCACGCATCCGAGCCGCTGGCGCGCCGGCTGGCCGAAGCACGCAACACCGACTGCGTTGCGACGGCGCTCGGTCAGGTCCTCTCCGGGCAGTGGGTGGTGCGCTGCGTGCCCGCCGGTACCGTGCAGCAGGCTCCCGCCGCCCCGGCGGCGACACCCCGCAAGGCGCCTACCCGCCCCGCGCCGCAGAACCCGGCGCCACCGCCGGAGCAGCAGTCCCAGCCCGAGCAGCAGCAGCGGTCGTACCAGCGCCCGTCCGCAGGCGAGCAGCCGCGCAAGCCGGCGCCGACCACGACCGAGCCGGACATCCCGTTGCCGCCGGAACCGGACGAGGACGAGCCATACGAATCCGACAGCGCGGCCGCACCCGCCCCTGAACAGCAGGAGGACCCGGAGGCTCGTGCCCACCGGCTCCTCTCCGACCACCTTGGCGCCCGGCCAATCGACTAGAAGCCTTCAGCGGCCCAGGAAGTCGAGGGTCCCGGCTGCGATGGCTTCGGCGTAGCGCTGGCGGCCCTCCGGTGTCGACATGGCCGCCGCCTCCGTCGCATTGCGCATGTTGCCGCATTCGACGAGCGCCGCCGGCCGTTCGGAGAGGTTCAGCCCGGCCAGGTCGTCGCGGGCGGACAACCCCGCCGCACCGATGTAGTCGGCGACAGGAAACCCGGCGTCCGCCAGGCCGCTCACCAACGCGTCCGCCAGGCGGCGCGCCGGTTGTCCCTGCGCGGTGTTGAGGGGCGGCGCGGAGTAGGCCACATGGAAACCGCGCGCGCCTGCCGCAGCACCGTCGGCGTGGATGGACACCACGGCGTCGGCCTCCGCCGCGTTGCCGATGGCCGCGCGCTCGTCGACGCAGGGGCCAACCTCGTCGTCGGCGTCCCGCGTGAACACCACGCGGATCCCCTCTGCCGACAGGATGCGCCCGGTGCGCTGCGCAACGTCGAAGTTGAACGCGTGCTCGGGGTAGCCGGCATCGGTCGAGGTGCCGGTCGTGTTGCACGGCTTGGTCCGTCCGCGTCCCGCGGGCACGTGCCGGTTGATGGCCGCCGCGGCGGACGCGTTGCCGCCGTTGTGTCCCGGGTCCAGCACCACGACGGCCTGCCGGGGCGGTGTGCTGGTGTGCAGAGGTGTGGTCGCGGGTGGCGCGCTGGGTGTGGACGCTGTGGTGCCGCCGCTGGAGCAGGCGGCCAGCGCCAGCACACCGAGTAAAGTCAGCAGAACACGGCGAGAGTGCACGGCTGACACGGTGCCATGAACGCGGCTACTAGGCTGGGCGGTACATCCAGCACTCGACGAGAGGCGGAAGGCCAATCATGGTGCAGCCCGGCGGCGGAATGCCCGACATGCAGCAGATCCTGCAGCAGGCCCAGAAGATGCAGGAGCAACTGGTCACGGCACAGCAGGAACTCGCGGCCGCTGAGGTGACCGGCACGGCCGGCGGTGGGCTGGTGACCGCCACGGTCACCGGTGGCCTCGAGCTCAAGAGCCTGGTGATCGACCCGAAGATCGTGGACCCCGACGACACCGAGACGCTCGCGGACCTGGTGATCGCCGCCGTCCGCGACGCGACCCACAATGCGCAGAAGCTCACCGAGGAGAAGCTGGGCCCGCTCGCCGGTGGGTTCGGTGGCGGTGGCATGCCCGACTTCGGCAACCTCGGCCTGCCCGGACAGTAACTTTGTACGAAGGCGTAGTTCAGGACCTGATCGATGAGCTCGGGCGGCTGCCCGGCATCGGTCCCAAGAGCGCGCAGCGCATCGCCTTCCACCTGCTGGCCGCCGACCCGGCCGACATCGGCAGGCTCCAAGAGGTGCTCGGCAAGGTCAGGGAAGGCGTGCGCTTCTGCGACATCTGCGGCAACGTCTCCGAGCAGGAGCAGTGCCGTATCTGCCGGGACGTCCGGCGGGACGCCACGATGATTTGTGTGGTCGAGGAACCCAAGGACGTGCTGGCCGTGGAGCGGACCCGTGAGTTCCGGGGCCGCTACCACGTACTCGGCGGTGCGCTGGACCCGCTGTCCGGCATCGGCCCCGACCAGCTCCGCATCAGGGAGCTGCTCGCGCGACTCGGTGCCGAAGAGGTGTCCGAGGTGATCATCGCGACCGACCCGAACACCGAGGGTGAGGCCACCGCGACCTACCTGGTGCGGATGCTGCGAGACTTCCCGGGGCTCACGGTCACCCGGCTGGCGTCCGGTCTGCCGATGGGCGGTGACCTCGAGTTCGCCGACGAGCTGACCCTCGGCCGCGCGCTGTCCGGCCGCCGCGCCCTCTGACGTCTCCACGGTGACGCTCGCCGACCGCGTCCTGGCGGCGCCGCCCCGGCTCGGCCGGGTCAGGGTGCTTGCCATCGATGGGCCGTCCGGCTCCGGCAAGTCGACGCTGGCGGCGGCCGTCGTCGGCGTGCTCCGCGCCCGTGGCGTCGCCACCACGCTCATCAGCACCGACCACTTCGCCACGTGGGACGATCCGGTCGCCTGGTGGCTGCGGCTGGCCGACGGCGTACTCGACCCGCTCGCCCGCGGCGAGCCTGGGCACTACCGGCAATGGGACTGGACCACTGGGCAACCGCGGCCAGGTCCGCGGATCGTGGTGCCGGTGCCGGACGTGCTGGTTGTCGAGGGTGTCTCGGCGGGTCGCGCTTCGGTCCGGCCCCTCCTTTCCCTGCTGTGCTGGATTGCCGGTCCCGGCCCCGCGGCGCGGCTGGAACGCGCTGTCGCGCGTGACGGTGAGTCGTCCAGACCACAGCTCACTGCATGGCAGCGGTTCGAACGTGGTTGGTTCGCCGTCGATCGCACGCACTCAAATGCGCACGTGGTGATCGGCGGGCATTAACCGACGAAAGGCGGTAGCGCAGCGGTGGATTGTTACCCAGTGTTAGTCGTAACGGCGTGTTCGTCACTGCTTCCTGCTCTGCGTAGCCTGATCGTAACCTTCAGCACTTAAGCGGGCGGTCAGTTAGCCGCTAGGGTCAGCCACCATCCGCGGTCACGCGCTGCGTGGACGTGACAGAATCGCACGTTTCTTCGAGGAGTGTCAGAAATGCTCCAACTGGGGATATCCCGACCGCGCCAGTTTGCCCTGATCGGGCTCGCCGGCGCGCTCGTGGTGTCATTGGCGGCCTGCGCCGAGTCCGACCGCGGCGATGGCGGAGGTGGTGAGGGCGGCACCTTCGTGTTCGGCGCCGCCGGTGCGCCGTCGAACTTCGACCCGTTCTTCGCATCCGACGGTGAGACGTTCCGCGTGACCCGGCAGATGTTCGAAGGTCTCGTCGGCATCAAGCCCGGTACCGCTGAGCTGGAGCCGGAACTGGCCACCGCATGGGAGCCCAGCCCGGACGGCAAGACGTGGACCTTCACCCTCCAGGAAGGCGTGAACTTCCACGACGGCACGCCGTTTAACGCCGACGCGGTCTGCAAGAACTTCGAGCGGATGTTCAACCAGACCGGTGCCGGTGCCACCGCCGCGCTCTCCTACTACTGGATCGAGAACTTCGGCGGTTTCAGCGACGGCGCCAATCCGTCGCTGTACAAGTCGTGCACGGCGGAGAACCCGACCACCGTCGTGCTGGAGCTGACCCGTTTCACCGCCCGCTTCCCGACCATGCTCAGCCAGGACTCCTTCGCCATGCAGAGCCCGCAGGCGATGGATGAATTCGGGGCCGACGACGTCACGGCGCAGGGCGACAGTTTTGTCTTCTCCGAGTACGCGCGCTCGCACCCGACGGGCACGGGGCCGTTCACGTTCGGCTCCTACGACGAGGCCAACGGCACCATCGAGCTGCAGCGCAACGACAACTACTGGGGCGAAAAAGCCAAGCTCGACCGGTTGATCTTCCGCGTCATCGAGGATGAGACCGCGCGCAAGCAGGCGCTCGAAGCCGGTGACATCGACGGCTACGACCTTCCGGGGCCGGCGGACTGGGACTCGCTGCAGCAGGACGGCTTCAACCTGATGATCCGGGACCCGTTCAACATCCTGTATCTCGGCATCACGCAGCGGAACAACCCGGCGTTGCAGAACCTCAAGGTGCGCCAGGCATTGGCCTACGCGATTGACCGGCAGAGCCTGGTGAACGCGATCATGCCGGAGAACTCCGAGGTCGCGAAGGAATTCTATCCGTCGTCAGTGGACGGTTACGCCGACGACGTCCAGGAGTACCCGCACGACCCCGAGCGGGCACGGCAACTGCTCGACGAGGCCGGCTTCCCGGACCTGACCGTCGAACTGTGGTGGCCGACCCAGGTCACCCGTCCCTACATGCCGAACCCACAGGCCATTTTCGGTGCCATCCAAGAGGACCTGGAGCAGGCGGGCATCACCGTCACACCGGTGAGCAAGCCCTGGGCCGGTGGCTACCTCGACCAGGTGGAGGTCGCCGACGCGCAGCTGTTCATGCTCGGCTGGACCGGTGACTACAACTCGCCTGCCAACTTCATCGGCACGTTCTTCGGCACCACCGAGAACCAGTTCTGGACCTCCGGCTCGCCGTGGGGCCAGGAGCTGGCCGACGCTCTCGTCGACGCGGACTCCACTGTGGACGCCGCACAGCGAGAGACGAAGTACCAGGAGATCAACCGCAAGCTGATGGCGGAGTACCTGCCTGCCATCCCGCTGTCGCACTCACCGCCTGCGATCGTGGTCGCCTCCGACGTGGAGGGGCTGGTCCCGAGCCCGCTGACGAAGGAAGAGTTCGCGACCGTCAGTATGTCGTCGTCCGACTGACAACGGCACTGTGCTCCGATACGCGATTCGGCGGGTGCTGCAACTCGCACTCGTTGTACTAGTGCTTTCGGTGCTGATCTTCGCCTGGCTGCGGGCACTTCCAGGAGGGCCGGTCTCGGCCCTCCTGGGAGACCGCGGCACGGCGGAAATGCGCGCCGAGCTGACCGAGGCCCTCGGTCTGAACGACCCGATCTTCGTCCAGTACTTCGCTTTTCTCGGCAGGGCGATCACCGGTGACTTCGGTACCTCAACGGGGGTCTCGCCGGGCAAGCCTGCGCTGGAACTGTTTCTGGAACGGTTTCCGGCGACCATCGAGCTCGGCGTCGCGGCGATCCTGATTGCGCTGGCGGCAGCGATTCCGCTCGGTTACCTTGCGGCCCGCCGCCGGGGTGGCTGGCTGGACAACGCCGGCATCGTCGTCTCGATGCTCGGCATGTCGATCCCGATCTTCTTCCTGGCCTTTCTGCTCAAGTACCTGCTTTCCATCGAGCTCGGCTGGCTGCCGACGGGCGGAAGGCAGAGTGCAGGCATCGACGCCACCCGGATCACCGGTTTCTTCGTGCTGGACGGCTTGCTCACCAGAGAGTGGGACGCGGCGCTCGACGCGCTGAAGCACCTGCTGCTGCCCGCGTTTGCGCTGTCCTCGATCCCCTTCGCGGTGATCTTCCGCATCACCAGGGCGGCGGTGATCGACGTGCTCGACGAGGACTACGTGCGCACGGCGCGGTCGAAGGGGTTGACCCGGCGGATCATCCGTGACCGGCACATCCTGCGCAACGCAATGCTTCCCGTGGTGACCACGGTCGGTCTACAGACCGGTGCGCTGCTCTCCGGTGCGGTGCTCACCGAGACCGTGTTCGCCTGGCAGGGCATCGGCCAGGCGCTGGCGATCGGCTTCGAACGTAAGGACTTCCCGGTGCTGCAGGTCGTGATCATCGCTGCCGCGATGGCGTACGTCCTGGTGAATCTCGTGGTCGACCTGTCGTATGCCGTGATCGATCCCCGTATCCGCGCTATGCAGAAGGTGGGCTGATGATGTCGCGTGCGACGAAGATCGATCAGCTCGCCGGCGTGGCAGGGCGGCGCGATCTCGATTCCGATCCGGACCGGGCCGAGGACGCCGGCGTCAGCCTCGCCGCCTCGGCGTGGCGGCGGCTGCGGCGCAGCCCGACCTTCTGGGTCGGCGCGATCGTGATCGGGTTGTTCGTGTTGCTGGCGGTGATCGCGCCGTTCATCGCGCCGCACGATCCCGCGCTGCGAATGCTGGAGAGTCAGGTGTCGCGGGCCAGCAACCAGCTCCCGCCTCCGCAGGAAGGGCATCCGCTCGGGGGTGACCAGTACGGGCGGGACCTGTTCTCACGCGTGCTACTCGGCTCGCAGCAGACACTGCTCGTGGCGCTGTTGGCAACCGTGATCGGACTGGGTGGCGGTCTGGTGCTCGGCACGCTGGCCGGCGCGTTCGGCGGCTGGGTCGACTCGGTCGTCATGCGGGCCGTAGACGTGCTGCTGTCGATACCGTCTCTGCTGCTGGCGGTGTCCATCGGTGCGTTGTTCGCCCAGCAGACGCAGTTCTCGGTGATTCTCGCGGTGGCGATCGTGCAGATTCCGATATTCGCGCGGTTGCTGCGCGGCACCATGCTGAGCGTTCGGGAAAGCGATCATGTGCTCGCGGCGAGGGCGCTTGGTGTCAAGCGCCGCGAGATCGTGTTCCGGCACATTCTGCCGAACTCTCTCGGACCGGTGATCGTTCAGTCCACTTTGGTGCTGGCGATGGCGATACTCGATGCGGCCGCCTTGTCTTTCCTGGGACTGGGCGCCGCGGATGACTCCACTCCGGAGTGGGGCCAGATGCTGGGCAACGCGCAGGAGTTCTTCGACAGCCAGCCACACCTGGCGTTCTGGCCCGCCGGGTGCATTGTCGCGGTGGCGCTGGGCTTCACGCTGGTCGGCGAGTCGATGCGGGAAGCGCTTGATCCACGGCAACGGCGGTGAGGGGACATGGCACTACTCGAGGTACGCGACCTCTCGGTGACGTTTCGCCGCAAGGGCGAGCGGCCGACGATCGCAGTCGACGGGATCAGCTTTAACGTCGAGCCCGGCCAGACGGTCGGGCTGGTGGGGGAGTCCGGCTGTGGCAAGTCGGTGACCTCACTGGCGATCATGGGCCTGCTGCCTTCCCGCGGCGTGGAGGTCGGCGGATCGGTGACGTTCGAGGGCGAGGAGCTGCTCGGGCGCTCCCAGCGGCAGCTCGACGAGCGGCGGGGGCGGGATCTCGGCATGGTGTTCCAGGACCCGCTCTCCTCCCTCAACCCGGTCGTGCCGATCGGGCTGCAGATCACCGAAGTGCTGGAGCGGCACCGGAAACTGTCCCGTAAAAAGGCCACAGTGGAGGCTGCGGAGCTACTCAACCGAGTCGGTATTCCGGACCCGAACCGGCGGCTCGACGAGTATCCGCACCAGCTGTCCGGTGGGATGCGGCAGCGCGCGCTGATCGCGATCGCGCTGGCCTGCCGGCCTCGGCTGCTGATCGCCGACGAGCCGACGACCGCGCTGGATGTCACCATCCAGGCACAGATACTCAGCCTCCTGTCGGAGCTGGTGTCCACTACGGACACTGCGCTGATCATGATCACGCATGACCTCGGGGTCGTCGCCGGTATGTGCGACGAGGTCAACGTGATGTACGGCGGCCGGATCGTGGAACGGGCGCAGCGGCATGCACTGTTCGCCGAGTCACGCCACCCGTACACACACGGCCTGCTGGCCTCGATCCCGCGGCTCGATGCGCCGCGCGGGGAGAAGCTGGTGCCGATCCGTGGGTCGGTTGTGGACAACATCCCGTGGTCGGACGGCTGCGCGTTCGCGCCCCGTTGCCCGAACTCGGTGGAGCAGTGCTGGCACGCGGCACCGGGACTCGTGTCGGACGGCGCCGGCATGCTCCGCTGCCACAACCCGGTACAGGCCGTGACCACGGTGGCGGAGGGAGCGTGATGAGCGACGACGCGCTGGTCACTATCGAGGACATGCAGGTGCATTTCCCGATCAAAAGGGGAATCCTGCTGGATCGCACGGTCGGCTATGTCTACGCCGTCGACGGTGTCGATCTCCGAATCCGGCGGGGTGAGACCTATGGTCTCGTCGGCGAATCCGGTTGTGGTAAGACGACCCTGGGTCGGGCGCTGCTGCGGCTGGTGGAGCCGACGGGCGGGCGTGCGGTGTTCGACGGCACTGACCTCGCCACGCTGACGGGTGAGCAGCTGCGCACCATGCGCCGCCGCATGCAGATGGTCTTCCAGGACCCACTGTCCAGTTTGGATCCGCGTCAGACGGTCGAGTCGCTGCTAGTCGAAGGCATGCGGGCGCATGGGCTGGACAACGGCAAGGACGCGACGCATCGCAGGCTCAAGGAACTGCTTGCGGCAGTGGGCTTGCCGGCCAGCGCGCTGCGCCGGTACCCGCACGAGTTCTCTGGTGGGCAGCGGCAGCGGATCGGTATCGCGAGGGCGCTTGCTGTGCAGCCGGATCTCATCGTCGCCGACGAGCCGGTGTCGGCGCTCGACGTCTCGGTGCAGGCTCAGGTGATCAACCTGCTGGAGGAGTTGCAGGACGAGTTCGGCCTGACCTACCTCGTGATCGCCCACGATCTTGCGGTAGTGCGGCACATCTCCGACCGGATCGGCGTGATGTACCTCGGTTCACTGGTCGAGGAGGCCGGGTCGGATGAACTGTACGAGCAGCCACTGCACCCGTACACGAGGGCGCTGCTGTCGGCGATTCCGGTGCCGGACCCGGTGGTCGAGGACAGCAGGGAGCAGATCCTGCTCGCCGGTGACCTGCCCTCGCCTGCGGCGCCGCCGAGCGGGTGCCGGTTCCACACCAGGTGCCCGTGGAAGCAGGAGACGCGCTGTGCCACGGAGCGGCCGGTGTTGCGGGAGATCGGCGCTGGGCACCGGGTGGCCTGCCACCACGCGGAGGACATCCTGGCGGGTCGGATCACCCGGCACGAGGTGGAGCCGGAACTGGTTCATCCGGACGCGCTGCCGACCTAGCCGCCGCGCTGCGCACTGAGCCGAGTAGCACGCCGCCGACGACCACAACACTGGCGGCGATCTCCACGACGGTGGGGCGTTCGTCGAGGACGAGGAAGGCCAGAGACAGGCCGACCACCGGCACGAGCAGGGAGAAGGGCGCGACGGTGCTGGCGGGGTTGCGGCGCAGCAGCACGGTCCAGATGCCGGAACCGATCACGGTGCCGAACACGACCGTGTAGCCGAGCCCGGCGAGCGGCAGCCAGTCGCCGTCCGCGCCGATCGTGCTGAGGCTCTCCCACTGTGCGGCGGGGCCCTCGAACAGCAGCGAAAGGCCGAGCATCGGCAACGGTGGTACGACCGACATCCACAGTGTGAAATGCAGTGGGTTCTCCGGCTGTGCCTGCCGCGAGCAGAGGTTGCCTGCGGCCCAGCTCAACGCGCCGAGCAGTGTGAGGAGCACCGGCAGGAGGGCGGCCTGCTCGGCACGTTGCCAGGCGATCGCGGCCATCCCGGCGACGGCGAGCAGGATGCCGGCGACCTGCCAGGCGCTGAGCCGCTCGCGCAGGAACACCGCGCCCAGCAGCACGGTGAACGGCGCCGAGGCCTGCAGTACCAGCGAGGCGAGCCCGGTCGGCATGCCCGCGTCCATGCCTACGAACAGGAAGGCGAACTGCAGCGTGCCGAAGCCCAGCCCGAAGCCGATCAGCCAGCGCAGCTTCACCTTCGGCCACGGCACCAGCAGCATTGTCGGGATCGCGATCACGATGAACCGCAGCGCACCGGCGAACAGGGGCGGAAAGTGTGTCAAGGTCGCGTGGATGGCCAGGAAGTTGGCGCCCCAGAGCGCAGCGGTGCAGGCGGCGAGCAGACGGTCGCGGGTCCCCATGCCTCCACCTTGGTCGATTACAACCCTGTAGCACTATCGATATTGTTTTCACAGACCTTGTAGCCATGCTTCACTGTCGAGGTGGATATCGGCAGGCTGCGTACGTTGCGGGAGTTCGCCGACCGGGGCAGCGTCTCCGCCGCCGCGCGGGCGCTGCACTGCACCCCGTCGGCCGTGTCGCAGCAGTTGCGGGCGCTGCAGGCCGAGGTCGGGCTGGTGCTGACTGAGCCGGCGGGGCGCGGGTTGCGGCTGACCGATGCCGGGCGGGCGCTGGTGGCCAGGGCCGATGACGTGCTGGCCGCGGTCGACCGCGTGGAGGCGGAGCTCGACGCGTACCGGCATTCGCCGCGTGGCCGGGTGCGGCTCGCGATCTTCCCGTCCGCGGGGCTGATGTTGTTGCCCGGCCTGCTGTCTCGGTTCGCCGCCGTCGAGGGGCTGGAGGTGGAGGTACGGGATGTCGACATGATCCCGTCCGAGGTGCCCGGGTTGCTCGCCGACTTCGATGTCGTGGTGGCCCACCGGGACGAGCTCGCGGAGCCGTTCGGCTCGGACCGGCTGCGCGTGGTACCGCTGCTCAGGGAGCCGCTCGATGTCGCGCTGCCGCCGGGGCATCCGCTCGGTGCACGCGAGCGGGTGGGGCTCACCGATTTGGCGGCGGAGCGCTGGATCAGCGTCGATGTGGGGTTCCCGGTCGACGACGTGCTGCGCTCGGTCGCCATCCGCACGGGCGTCCGGCCCAGAATCGCGTATCGGTTCAACGACTTCCGTATCACGGAGGCACTGGTCGCGGCCGGGCACGGGATCGCGCTGCTCCCCCGGTACACAATGGACACGAGGCGGGTGCTGCGCAGACCACTGGCAGGTATCCGCGCGGCCCGCCATGTCGAGGCCGTGCTGCGCGCGGGTGCGCCGGTCCGCCCGGCGGTGGCGGCGGTCCTCGACGCCGTGCAAGCCGAGGCCGCCGACGTCGGCCATACTGAGGAGGGCGGGCCTGGCCGAGCGGGGGCAGGCTAACCCCTTGGCCTGGCAACGCTCTCGACGAGTTCGCGCGGTATGAAACGTCGGCCATTACTGCGACGTACCTCGACGACTCGCGAGGCGGTGGTACTTCGCTGGTTGTGCGCGAGGTTGACGGTTCAACGGAAAGCTATTCGTCCCATCACCCGAGGGTGCAGGCCGCGCAGGTCTACGACCCCGTGGGTCGAACGGCCCGTGGTCTAGGACGGTGGTGGGTCGTGGAGTGGTTCGGGGCTGCTGGTGTAGGTGTAGCCGGTTGGTGTGGTGACGGTGGCGGCTCCCGTGGTCGGGTATAGCCGATATGTCCACCCGGGTCGGTCCTTCAATCGGTGGTGTCGGCGGCAGTAGTTGACCAAATTGGACGGACTAGTTCGGCCGCGTTGCTGCCAGGGGGTGTGGTGGTCGTTGTCGCCGAAGTGGGCGGGCCGGTGGCACGAGGGAAACCGGCATTCCCGGTCCCGTACCCGGACGAACTCGTCGGTGACCGCTGGTGGGCGGTACCGTTGTCGGCCGACGTCGACTGGTGTCCCGGTGAGTGGGTCGGTGACGATCCGCTGCCACGTCGAGGAGGGTTCGTCGGCGATCTGCCGAGCGATGCCAGCCGGGAGCGGACCGTACCCGGCTAACTGGGCGGGATTGTCGTTGAGTCTGGCGAGGGTGGCAAGGTCGACGTAGACGTGCACATCGGCCTTCGCCCCGGAACCGGTGCTGTTCGAGCCGAGCAGGAGCTCGGCGAACACATCTGCACGGAGTTGGTCGAGGGTGCGCGATTCATCGGCGCCGCGAAGGGTGCGGGCCATCCGATCGATCCGCGCGTAGGCGGATGAGGCGACCTCGGCGGGCAGGTCAGCGAGCAAGGTGGACATCCCGTCCTCGCCTGGCAGCAATTGCACCGACCGCTCCGCCCGACGGTGGTCCGCCCGCAGGGCAGCACCATCCGGATCGGCCTTCAACGCCCAATAGGAGGCAACGCGCCGCACCTGATGAGGATTCTTGCCAGCCAGCTTGGGGGCGACGGTCGAGTCGACCTCCCGAGCCTGCGAGTCACTCAACCAAGCCGTAGCGCTGGCAACTTTCGAAGCCCGATAAGAATCGACAACACCAGACTCCATAGCAGCCAAAGTCCGAGGCAACCGATGAACCAGAGCAGTAGACAGATCCACAACCCGCCGAGCATGCTGCTCACTAACCGACAACACCAACGCCAATTCAGCAGCCACATCGGGAGCATGCCCCCGATGGTCATCGAGCGAGTTCACGGCCCGATGCAACGAGGCATCAACCCACATCTTGAGCCGATTGAGACCCTCAATCCGGGCCAGAATTTGCTGGTCTCGCAAGGAATCCCCCACAAGACCCATCATACCGCACCGTGTAGCGCACTACAAGGAACCTGGCAACGATACCCGGACCGTGGGGAACTGTCGCTAGTGGACAGTGAGACCAACCCAGCCCGTGGAGCGACAGTTTCACACGGCGCGCCGAAGGCGTGCCTGAAACCCAAGAACCCAACCTTAATCGTCTACGGCAAGAACACGGCAAACCCTGCCACGACTTGGCAGGGTTAGCAGGAACAGTCGAGTCATGGACAAAGATCTGACAGGCAAGGTGGCGCTGGTCGCGGGCGGAACGCGGGGCGCGAGCAGAGCGATCGCGGTGGAACTGGGCAGGCGGGGCGCATACGTGTACGTCACCGGGCGGACATCGGGGGAGCACCGGTCCGAGGTCAACCGCCCGGAGACGATCGAGGGCACGGTCGCGAAGATCGCCGAGGCGGGCGGCGAGGGCGTGGCGATCCGGGTCGACCACCTCGAATCCGAGCAGGTACGAGCGCTGGCCGAACGCATCGACCAGGAACAGGGGCGCCTCGACATCCTTGTCGACGGGCTGTGGGGCGGGGACGACTACATCGGCTGGGGCAAGACGGTGTGGGAGCTGCCGCTGGAGTTCGCACTGCGCTCGGTTCGGCTAGGCATCGACGCCCACATCATCACCAGTCACCACCTGTTGCCGCTCGTGATCCGCAACCCCGGTGGGCTGGTGGTCGAGATGACCGACGGCACGGCGGAGTACAACGCGCGGTACCGCAAGGACACCTCGGTGGGGTTCTACGTCGCCAAGACCGCGGCGCACAATCTCGCCCGCGCGCAGGCGCACGACCTCCAGCCGCACGGCGGCACCGCTGTCGCGCTGACCCCGGGTTGGCTGCGCTCGGAGGCCATGCTCGAGCACTTCGGGGTCACCGAGGAGAACTGGCGCGACGCGCTGATCAGGGAGCCGCACTTCTGCATCTCGGAGTCACCGACGTTCGTCGGCAGGGCGGTCGCCGCGCTCGCCGCCGACCCCGAGCGCGATCGGTTCTCCGGCGAGACCCTGAACAGCGGGCAACTGGCGCAGATCTATGGCTTCACCGACGTCGACGGCAGTAGGCCCGACGCGTGGCGATACATCGACGAGGTGCAGGAGACCGGCAAGCCCGCGGACGCCACTGGCTACCGGTGACGATCGACCATCCGCTGTGCGGCGTCGGCGAACGCGGCCCGCACGGCGGGTGGCTCGATGATCTCGACGGTGCCGCCGAGCCCGAGCAACTGGCCTGCGGCGACGTCCGGTTCCTCCAAACCCAGTTCCACCTCGGTCCAGCCATCGGGGCCGGGCGGGCCCGCCTCGTCCAGCGCCGCCAGCGCGAGGTCGGCGTCGACCAGCCGGGGCAGTAGCCGGACCCCCGCGGGGCTCAGCCGGATACGTACCCGATGCCGCTGCAGCGAGCGCTCGAACTGTGCGGACGAGCGCTGCCACCAGCCGGCGAGGTCGAAGTCGGCAGGCCGTTCGAAGGTCTCCTCCAATGCCTCCGACGAGCTGATCCTGCTGACGCGGTAGGTCCGCACCGGCTCGCCGATGCGGGCCACCAGGTACCAGACGCCGGCCTTGAGCACTAACCCGAGCGGGTCCAGCACGCGCTCGATCGTGCCGTCCCCCCGCCGGTAGGTGATCCTGGTGCGCCGCTGCTCCCACACCGCCTGCGCCATGGTGGCCAGGTGCTCGGCGTCCTCGGCGGAGCGGAACCAGCCTGGTGCGTCGAGGTGGAACCGCTGCGCGAGATGCTGAGCCTGCTCGCGCAGCGGTGTCGGCAGGGTCGCCGACACCTTGGCGTGCGCGGCGGACACGGCCGTGCCGAGCCCGAGTTCGGCGAGCGCGCGCGGTACGCCCATTGCGAAGATCGCGACCGCCTCGCGCGAGGTCAGCCCGTCGAGCCTGGTCCGCCAGCCCTCGACGAGCCGGACACCGCCATAGCGCCCCGGCTCCGTCCACAGCGGAACGCCCGCCGCCTGCAACGCGGCGACGTCGCGGTGCATTGTGCGCTCGGAAACGCCGAGCGCCTCGGCGAGCTGGGGCACCGTGGCGCTACGCCGGCTTTGGAGGGTGAACAGCAGTGCCACCAGACGTTCTGCTCGCATAACCCAGATCATGCCCCGTGCGGCGGCGGAACAGCACGGCGACGGTGGTGGCCAGCACGACGGCGATGGCGAGCGACAGCCCGAGGCTCACGAACGGCTCCTGTACGAACGTGCCCCCGAGGTAGCCGAGCAAAGTGGCGTAGGCCGACCACAGCGTCACGCCGATCGCGGACGCCATCAGGAACATCGGCAGCGGCCAGCGCAGCGACCCGGCGAGCAGCGATCCGCCGGTACCGCCCGCGGGAAGCCAGCGTGCGATGACGAGGGCGGTGGCCGGTCTGCGCTCGACGCGCCTGGTCAGCCAGCGCAGGGTCGCGTCGGCGTTGGGACGCCTGCGCAGCCGTTGCAGTGCCCGTGGTCCGCCTCGCCGCCCGGCCAGGTACAGCAGGTAGTCGGAGAGCAGGCAGCCTGCCGAGGCGACGAGGATGATCGGCGTGAGCGGGCCGTCCTGCGCCGCGGCCACCACCCCCATGCCGACCAGGGTGACCTCGGTCGGCGCCAGCGGCACCACCGCGATGACGAACAGCACGAGCAGGCTGACGGTCGAGACGTCCACGTACTACAGAACGTCGAGCTAACTGAGAACCCCTCAGCGGGCTGTCCCCAAGGCCACCTTAGTTGCGTTGAATGCAACCAAGGTGGCCTTGGGTGTTTTCAGAGCGACGCGAGTTGCCCGTTAACGGTGCGAGCGGTTGACCGCCGAGACGACGGCGCGCAGCGAGGCGGTGACGATCGACGGGTCGACGCCGACACCCCAGTAGATCTTGTCGTCGATGGCGCACTCGATGTACGACGCGGCCTTCGCGTCGTCGCCGGGGGTGAGTGTGTGCTCGCTGTAGTCCAGCAACCGCAGGTCGTAGCCCACCGTGCTCAGCGCGTCGAAGAACGCCGCGATCGGACCGTTGCCGCGGCCGGTGATCTCCTGCTCGTCCCCGTCCACCCGCACGGTCGCCCTGAGCTCGTAGTCACCGTTGGCCGTGACGTGCTGGCGCACCAGCTCCAGCGGGGTGTTCGGCTCGAGGTACTCGGCGGCGAAGGCGTTCCACATGGTCTCCGGGGCGACCTCGCCGCCCGCGGTGTCGGTGTGGCGCTGGATGGTCTGCGAGAACTCGATCTGCAGCCTGCGCGGCAGGTCGAGCTGATGCTCGGTCTTCATGATGTAGGCGATGCCGCCCTTGCCGGACTGCGAGTTCACCCGGATGACGGCCTCGTAGGTGCGGCCGACGTCCTTCGGGTCGATCGGCAGGTACGGCACCTCCCACGGGAACTCGTCGACCGGCACACCTGCCTTCTCGGCCGCCGCGTGCAGTGCGTCGAAGCCCTTGTTGATCGCGTCCTGGTGGCTGCCGGAGAACGCGGTGAACACCAGGTCGCCACCCCATGGGCTGCGTTCCGCCACCGGCAGCTGGTTGCAGTACTCGACGGTCCGCTTGATCTCGTCCATGTCCGAGAAGTCGATCTGCGGGTCGATGCCCTGGCTGAACAGGTTCATGCCCAGCGCGACGAGGTCCACGTTGCCGGTGCGCTCGCCGTTGCCGAACAGGCAGCCTTCGATGCGGTCCGCGCCCGCCTGGTAGCCCAGCTCCGCGGCGGCGATGCCGGTGCCGCGATCGTTGTGCGGGTGCAGCGACAGGATCACGGCGTCCCGGCGCTCCAGGTTCCGGTTCATCCACTCGATGGAGTCGGCGTACACGTTCGGCGTCGCCATCTCCACGGTCGCCGGCAGGTTGAGAATGACCGGCTGCTCGGGCGTCGGCTGCCAGATGTCGGTCACCGCGTTGCAGACCTCGGCCGCGTAGGAAAGCTCTGTGCCGGTGTAGGACTCCGGCGAGTACTGGAAGCGGAACTCGGTGTCGGAGTACTTGCCCGCGTACTCCACCACCAGTTCGGCGGCCTGCAGTGCGATCTTCTTGATGCCCTCGCGCTCCTCACGGAACACGACGCGCCGCTGCAGGATCGACGTCGAGTTGTAGATGTGCACGATTGCGCGCGGTGCGCCCTCCAGAGCCTGGAACGTGCGCTCGATCAGTTCGGGACGGCACTGCGTCAGCACCTGGATGCGGACGTCTTCGGGGATCGCCCCGTCGTCGATGATCTCGCGCACGAAGTCGAAGTCGGTCTGGCTCGCCGCCGGGAAGCCGACCTCGATCTCCTTGTAGCCCATGCGCACGAGCAGGTCGAAGAACTTGCGCTTGCGGGCGGGCGACATCGGGTCGATCAGGGCCTGGTTGCCGTCACGCAGGTCGACCGCGCACCACAGCGGCGCGCGTTCGATGCGCTTGTCCGGCCAGGTCCGGTCGGGCAGCGTGATGTCCTCGACCAGGCGGTACCACGGTTGGTAGCGGTGAAACGGCATCGACGAGCCGCGCTGGGGGTTCCACGAGGGCTGCCCTTGCGGCGTGGGCCGGGATGGCTTGCGGACACGGCTGGACGACGATACTGGGAATTCGGACGTGGTCATGATGAGAATGGCTCCTGCTCACTGGTGGATGGCTCGGTGAACGACCGGCGGCACCACGAGGCCCCGCGACGGGGAGCCGGTCTGATCAGGCCCCGTCGCGGCAGCGAAGCAGGAGAGCACGTGCCACGTCAGCCAGCTTAACCACGGGCTGATCGAATGGGAAAGCCGGGCACGAGACCACAGCGTGACCGCATCGGTTACTGGCGCGTAGCAATCGGCTGGGGTGCGTGGGACACTGCCGAGATGGGTGAGCAGGCCGAGGACAGGGAGCAGGGCGGCGAGGCCACGCAGGTGCATCCGCCCGCCTGGACCACGTCGACGTTCAGCGGCGGGCAGGCCGAGCCTGCGCCCAAGGGCGGGGCGGACTGGAAGGCGATCAAGGACCAGGTGGTCGGCCTGCTGGCCGGCATCGCACGCTGGGTCGGCCTGATCTTCGCGCTGATCCTTGTCCTGCACGTGGTCTTCGTCATCGGCGAGGCCAACCCGGACAATGGCATCGTCTCGTGGGTGGCCGGCTGGTCGGAGAGTCTGTTGATGGGCTTCAAGGACCTGTTCCAGCCGGATGACCCCAAGCTCACCGTGCTGGTCAACTACGGCATCGCTGCGTTGTTCTGGCTGATCGTCTCCAGCGTCGTCGCCCGCATCATCCGCCGGATCGGCGGCGAAAACTGATCGGCACAGGTGCGGACCTGTCATAATCGCCCCACCTATCCACGTACCGCACAGGGGAAACGATGTCCGCCCACATGGATCAGCTGCTCGCCCAGTTCGAGAACTTCCGGGCCAAAGTGCGGCAGGCCGAGGCCAACTTCGCCGGGGTAAGCGACATGCAGGAGCGGATCGCGCAGGTCGAGAGCACCGCGACCTCGCCGGACGGCAACGTGACGGTGGTCGCGGGCGCCAGCGGGACTGTCACCGACCTGCGGCTCGCCCCGGGCGCCATGCGCCTCGACGCGGCGCAGCTGTCCGCGATGATCATGAGCACCATGCGCCGGGCCGTCGCGGATGCCGTCCAGCAGCAAGCCGGAATCGTGGACAACGCGTTCGGGGATGCCTTCGGCATCAACACTTCGGAGCAGGTTCGTCAGGCACAGGCGGAGGCGTTCGGAACCCCTGAGCAGGAGCCTGCGTCGCAACAGCAGTCGCCGCAACAAGCGCCGTCGTCCAGTCGCCGGCCCAGCCGGCCGAACGACGACAACGACGACTACTTCGACCAGAGCTCCATCTTCCGCCGCTGACCAATCCGACCGAGGGGCCCCGATGCCAGAGGGAATACAGACAAGTATCGAAGCGATCTCCGGTTACGCTCGGCAGCTCCCGCACTACGAAGGGGAAGCGGACAAGTTCGGCAACCTGATCGACGCCGCCGACGTGACCGACGAGGCGTGGGGAGTCGTCGGCATCTTCGCCAAGCAGGGCTACACCGAGCGCCTGGCTGAACTGCGCTCGCTGTTGACCGACATGAAGGACGGCGTCGACGCGTTCGTCACCAAGCTGAACAAGGCTGCGGAGATGTACCAGAACGCCGAGGACGCCGGAGCGATCACGTTCGGCCGGCACCAGGCGGAGATCGATGCGATGGGAGAGCAGGGCCGATGACGGAGCGGGAAAGCATCGCCGACGCCCTGAACGTCCAGGGGTACGACGAGAGCACGAGCGCGAACCTCGACCGCGCGATGGGCCATGTGCCGGTGGCCGGCACGATCTACAACTCCGGCAAGTCGATCGTTTCGCACGCCCAGCAGGCGGCCGAGGCGGACAACCCGGCCGAACTGGCCTCCGCGGGTGCCGCGCTGGTCGGCGACGGGGCCGCGTTCGTCGGTGCGGCGGCCGGTGACATGGTCACCTTCGCCATGGACCCGATCGGCTGGCTGGTCAGCCACGGGCTGAACATGCTGCTCGAACTGGTCCAGCCGCTGCAGGACGCGTTGCACCAGGTCACCGGGGACGGCCCGGCCATCGCGCACGCTTCCGACAACTTCGTCACGATCGCGCAGGGCTTCGTCGCGCTCGCCGAGGACTTCGAGCAGACCGGCGACACCGCGCTGGCCGAGTGGGTGGACGAGGCCGGTAACGCGGCGAAGGAAGCGCTCGGCGACTTCTCCTCCGGTATCCGCGGTATCGGCTCGGCGGCCGGTTCGGTGGCCGAGGTGCTGCAGATGTGGTCGATCGTCATGCAGGTCATCGAAGAGGTGATCAAGGCGATCATCACCGAGCTGGTTTCCTGGCTGATCACCATCTGGTTGCCCGCGCTGGCCGCGTCCGTGATCAGCTTCGGCGGCTCGGTCGCCGCCGCGATGACCGCGTCCATCGCCAAGGCGGCCAGCGTGCTGCAGAAGGTGACCCGTTACCTCGGCAAGTTCGGCAAGCTGCTCGACACCTTCATGGAGTTCCTGGTCAGGTACTCCGGGAAGATCGAGGTCTTCGCCAGGAAGCTGCGGGTCGGCGTGATGCCTGGGGAAACCAAGTTCGGGTTCGGCGCGGTCGCACAGGGCTTCCAGCCGAGCAACCGGATGCTGACCACGATGTTCGGCACCTCGGTCGGTGCCAAACCGCTGATCGCCGGTATGGGTACGAAGGCCGGTATCGGCGCTGGGAAAACCGTCTACGGCGAAGGCACGGAAGACGTCAGCCTTGGAGGGGACGAGCCGTGGTTCAACAAGAGCGAGATCGGCGGGGACCAGAGCCCGGAGGAGACCCGCGGGAACCTGGACATCTAGCCGCCGAACCGAGCGAGTTCGCCGAGCGGGCGCCGACCGACGCTCGGCGAAGGGCGGCGCAGAAGATCTTCGCTCACGAAGACCGCGTTCAGGCCAAACGCGACGACACGTTGGTTCGACCCGGCTTCCGGGAACGGGTCGAGGAGCTGATGCGGGGTCAGTGGCGCGAGCCGGTCATCGTGTTGCGCCTCAGTGACAACGGTCTGGCATTCGACGTGTCCGGCAGGCGCCTGGACGGCACGGTCAAGGGAAAGAAGCTCGTCCGGCGCTTCTTCTGGAACATCGCGCGCGGCATCGGCGCTGCGGTGGCCTACGTCCTCTATCTGGCGCACAACGCGGGCAGTGGCACGTCGGCCAAGCGGGAATTTCACGTCAAGGGCCCGGCGAACGCGATGGCACTCGACCTGGTCGACAGGCTCAGGTCGGCGAAGGGGCCCTGGCTGGTGTACTCGCCGTCGTGCCTCGCAGTGGTGGACACCGGATCGACGTTCCTCGACCCGGCCGACGCGTCCCAGCCACAGATTGTCTGGCAGGCGCGCAAACCACAGGCTCCGGAGGTCAACCTGCGCACGCGGACCATCAGCTGGCCGGACGGATCGAGCTTCACGTTCCCGCTGCACGGCAACACCGAGAACCAGCACCTGCGGAAGTACCTGGGGCCCCCGGGCATCGTCCACTGGAACGGGCGGCCGGAGTAGCTCAGAACGCGGGGTCGTCCCAGTCGCGCAGCGCGAACTCGGCAAGCGGGACCCGTTCGCGCCGCGCCGTCTCGCGGGTGATGGCTCGCTCGTCGCCGAGGACCTCCGGGTCGGCGAGCACGCCGACAGCGATCGCGACGAGCGGGCGTACCCCGTCGGGCACCCTGAACGTTCCGCGTACCGCGCCGGGATCGAACCCCGCCATCTGGTGAGCGACCAGCCCTTCGGCGACGGCTTGGAGCGCCAGGTTCTCCGCGGCCAGTCCCACGCCGTACTCGGCGTAGGGAATCTCGCCTTTCTCGTTGTGCGTGCGGGCGAGCCCGATGAGCAGTGCACCCGCCCGATGCGCCCACGACTGGTTACGCACGGTCAGCGTGCTGAGGATGCGGTCGAACGTCGTATCGCCGCGCCGTCCGACCAGGAAGCGTGCCGGCTGGGTGTTGCCGAACGAGGGTGCCCACCGTGCCGCCTCCAGTAGCGCCTGCAACTGCTCGGGTGTGACCTCGGCCATGCTGTCGAGCGCGCGGGGGCTCCAGCGGCGGGCGATCAGGTCGTGGACGGCGACGCTCGTCTCGGCTTCCTTGTCGCTCATGCGCCCACTGTAGGCGTCCGGTGAGTGGTCGCCGCCACAAAGCAAGGTGTCTGGGAAAGGCAGCCCCGGTACGCTGTTTCGGAAGACGGTGAGCAGGGCCTTTGCGAATCCAGCCGCGAGGTGTTCCTGTTCGAGCGAGGAGGTTCGGGCAAGTGGCGCTCGTAGTCCAGAAGTACGGCGGTTCGTCACTGGAGAGCGCAGACCGGATCAAGCGCGTCGCCGAGCGCATCGTTGCCACGAAGAAGGCGGGCAACGAGGTCGTCGTGGTGTGCTCCGCGATGGGTGACACCACCGACGAGCTGCTCGATCTCGCGGAGCAGGTGAACCCGGTTCCGCCGGAGCGTGAGATGGACATGCTGCTGACGGCGGGGGAGCGGATCTCGAACGCGCTTGTCGCGATGGCGATCTCGGCGCACGGCGCCGAGGCGTGGTCGTTCACCGGTTCACAGGCGGGCGTGGTGACCACATCTGTGCACGGCAACGCGCGCATCATCGATGTCACGCCGAGTCGCGTGACCGAGGCGCTCGAACAGGGCTACATCGCACTGGTTGCCGGTTTCCAGGGCGTCTCTCAGGACACAAAGGACATCACCACACTCGGCAGAGGTGGCTCGGACACCACGGCGGTGGCGCTGGCCGCCGCTCTCAATGCCGACGTCTGCGAGATTTACTCCGATGTGGACGGTGTGTACACCGCCGACCCGCGGATCGTGCCCAACGCGCGCAAGCTCGACACGGTGCCGTACGAGGAGATGCTCGAGCTCGCCGCCAGTGGCTCGAAGATTCTGCACCTGCGCTCGGTCGAGTACGCCCGCCGTTACGGCGTGCCGATCCGGGTCCGTTCTTCCTACAGTGACAAGCCGGGCACGACGGTGACCGGTTCTATCGAGGAGCTCTCCGTGGAACAAGCGTTGATCACCGGTGTGGCCCACGACCGGTCCGAGGCCAAGATCACGGTTACCGGCGTTCCCGACCATGCCGGTGCGGCCGCCCGCATCTTCCGCACCGTGGCCAATGCGGAGATCGACATCGACATGGTGTTGCAGAACATCTCCAACACCACTGGTCGTACCGACATCACGTTCACCCTGTCGAAGGCGAACGGTCCCAAGGCGGTGAGCGAGCTGGAGAAGATCAAGTCCGAACTGGACTTCGCCGCGGTGCTCTACGACGACCACGTCGGCAAGGTCTCGCTCGTCGGCGCGGGAATGCGCTCGCATCCTGGCGTCACCGCGACCTTCTGCGAAGCGCTGGCGAAGTCGGGAGTGAACATCGAGATCATCAACACCTCGGAGATCCGGATCTCGGTGTTGATCAGGGATGCGCAGCTCGACGATGCGGTGCGCGCAATTCACGAGGCATTCGAACTGGGCGGCGACGAAGAGGCCGTCGTCTACGCAGGGAGTGGACGCTGATGGGACCCACGCTCGCACTGGTCGGTGCTACCGGCGCGGTCGGCACCGTCATGATCGACATCATCAACGGGCGCGCGAGCGTGCCGTGGGGTGAGATCCGGCTGATCGCCTCGGCGCGCTCGGCCGGCAAGAAGATCACGGTGCGCGGCGAGGAGCTGACGGTCATCGAGCTGAAGCCCGAGGCGTTCGACGGCGTCGACGTGGCCATGTTCGACGTGCCCGACGAGGTGTCCGCCGAGTGGGCCCCGATCGCCGCCGCGCGTGGCGCCGTCGCGGTGGACAACTCCGGCGCCTTCCGGCTGGATGACGAGGTGCCGCTCGTCGTGCCCGAGGTCAACGCAGGCAAGCTCGCCGCGCGGGAGTCCTATCCCAAGGGCATCATCGCCAACCCCAACTGCACCACACTGTCCATGATGGCCGCGCTCGGTGCGTTGCATCGCGAGTTCGGCCTCACCGAGCTCGTCGTCGCGTCGTACCAGGCCGCGTCCGGTGCGGGACAGGGCGGCATCGACCGGCTCTACGCCGAGCTGGAAGCCGTGGCTGGTAAGGGTCTCGGGGCGAAGGCCGGTGACGTGCGTGCCGCCGTCGAGGCGGCGGGACTGTCCCTTGCGGACACTCCGTTCGCGGGAACACCGTTGGCGCTCAACGTGATTCCCTCCGCCGGTTCGTACAAGGGCGATGGCTGGTTCTCCGAGGAGCTCAAGGTGCGCAACGAGTCGCGCAAGATCCTCGGCATCCCGGACCTCAAGGTCTCGGCGACCTGTGTGCGGGTTCCGGTGGTCACCACGCACTCGCTCGCCGTGCACGCGACGTTCGCGCGGGAGGTGACCCTCGAGGCCGCGCACAAGGTCTTCGAGGCCCAGCCGTCGATCGTGCTCGTTGACGATCCGGAGAACGGCGAGTTCCCCTCGCCCGCCGACGTGGTGGGTGCGGACCCGACCTATGTCGGCAGGGTCCGGCAGGCGCTGGACTTCCCGAACACGCTCGACTTCTTCGTGTGCGGGGACAATCTCCGCAAGGGAGCCGCTCTCAACACTTACGAGATCGCCGAGCAGGTGGCCGCCAAGCTCGCCTAGCCGCGAGTCCCCCGCTCAAGCCCGCGAGTTGCCCGCTCCGGAGCGCGAGTTCCGCGTTCCGGAGCGGGGCACACGCCTCATCGCGGCATATCGGCCCGGTCGCCGCCCGGTTCGTGTGCTGCGCCGGTCCGTTGCGGGGCGAGGTACGCACGGTGCCAGACCAGTTCCAGCGGGCCGCGGGAGAACCGGCGCAACCACACCGTCGCGAGGACCATGAGCAGCCCGCACAGCGCAACGAAAAGGCCGGGGACCCACCACGGCCGCGCATCGTCGAGCGCGGCGGCGAGCCCGAAACCCCAGCCGTAGCACAGGATTCCGGCGAGCAGGTTCTGCAGCACGTAAGACGACAGCGCGGTGCGGCCGACGGCGGTCAGCCCGCGGCGTAACGGTCCCGACTCGGCATGCATCCGGTGCAGCAGCCACGGCACCAGCCCGAGCAGGCCGAAAGCGACAAGGGGGGCGGCCAGGTACCGGTCGAGGAGGAACCACTCCGGCCCGGCGAACGACGTCAGCAGGTTGAGCGGAACGCCCACGCCGAGTCCGACGGCCATGAGCCGTCGCTGGATACCCAGCCCGCGCGCGGAATTCTCCAGAGCCCCCGCGCGCCACAGCCGCGAGCCGGCCAGGAACAGCACCGTGCTCAGCGGGATCACGAACAGCGCCTCCGAGCGGTAGAGCGCCATGCCCGTGAGCCGGTCGCTCACCTGCGCCGGCCAGCTGTCGGTACCAGTGCTGCTGCCGCTGCCACCGGTCAGCGAGTCCCCTGAGATCAGCAGGCCCGTCGTGAGCAGGCCGATGATCGTCACGTGTAACGCGGCTTGTACCGCGATCCAGACGCGGACCACACGATCGCTGCGGCCGACGAGGAACGCCACGAGCACCGACACGACCGCGTAGTACATGAGGACGTCGAACTCAAAGATGAGCACGTAGTGCAGCAGTCCCTCGACGAGCAGCAGGGCCGATCGCCACAGGTACCAGCCCGGCCACCGCTCACCCCGCCGCCGCGCCGCGCGGTACTGCAGTTCCAGCCCGATACCGAACAGGATCGACAGCAGCGCAAGGAACTTCCCGTTGGTCGTGAACCGCAGGAATGTCTCCACGGCGCCGGCGAACGAGTCCGGCTCCGGCAGGGTGAGAAAGCCCGCCGCGCCTTGCGGATCGGTGAAGATCCAGATGTTCGTGCCGAGCGTGCCCAGGATCGCGACGCCGCGGATGACGTCGAGCGCCACGACCCGTTCGGTGCGCACCATGTCCCTCCCCTGTTCGATGTTCCACCGCGCGTCGACGTTAGGGATCGGGATGCGCTCAAGGCGTCGTCCCCAGGTCGGACCGAGGGTGGGCACAAAGGATGAGATCGAGCCGCACCGGTAAGTTCGGCACATGCTGACGAGGTGTGTGCTTGCCGCGCTCGGGTTACTGCTGTTGACGGGTTGCGATGAGGTCAACGAGGCGGTGGACCAGGTGAACACCGTGGCGAGCAAGGCGAGTGTCTGCACTGAGGCGCTGGGGCTGGCCAACCTGAACCCCAATGTGGACCCCGAGCAGGTGATCGCGCAGGCCGAGGAGAAAGCCAACCGCCTGCAGGAGCTGGCGAGCCAGGTGGCCGAGCAGGACGTCAAGCAGACGCTGCTGACCATGGCCGATGGCTATCTCGAGCTGGAGCGGCAGCGGCTGGACAACCTGTCGGCGTTCAGTCAGTGGTTGCAGCGCAACCTCAACAACCTGGAACAGCTGCGGCAGGCCTGCCTCTAGACGGGCACCCGAACGCGAGCGCGGGCCGGGCGCCGTTGCAGCGCCGCGCCCACCGCGGCGAACACCAACCCGCCCGCGCCCGCGGCCACGAAACCCCAGCCGGGCTGGGAACTGTCGATGACGAACCCGACGACGGGGCTGCCGAGGGCGAGCCCGATGCGGGTCGCCGAGTCCTGCAGACCCATTGCCTCGCCCCGCACCTCGGGCGGCGCGAGCCTGCTCACCGATTCCGTGGTGGCGGCCAGCGTCGGTGCGCAGACCACGTTCGTCGGGATCAGCACCAGCGCCAGCAACCACCACGGCTCGGTCACGAGCCCCGCCGGGAGCACGAGGACCGCCAGCAGGACCATCAACGGCAGCTGCGACAGGGAACGCCGCACCGCGCCGTGTACCAATCCGCCCAGTAGGGAGGCAACGGCCATCACCGCGATCAAGGCGCCGGTCCAGGCCACGTCGCCGGACTCGCGCAGGGCCGCCAGTGCCGCGAGCTCGGTGCCCACGAGGACGAACAGCGCGCCGATCGCAATGAGCAGCGTCGCGAAGAGGCGCCGGTCGAGCCACACCCGCAGCGGAGGCCGCCGGCCAGTGGACCGCTCGGCTTCCTCCGGGGTGCGGGTCGGTGGGTTGAGCAGGTACAGCGCCGCGGCGCAGACGGCGGAGACCGCGCCGATTCCGGTCAGCGCGACAGTCGAGGAGAGCCCGGTGGCCACCGCGATGCCGATTGCCGGGCCGATCAGGAACGTCGCCTCGAGCGAGATCGCGTCCAGCGAGAAGGCCGTCCGTCGCTGCGGTTCGGCCACGAGCGCGGTGATCACCTGGCGTGCGATCGAACCTGCGGGCAGCACGAGAGCACCGGCGGGCAGGGCCGCGACCAGCAGCACGGGGTAGGGCAGGTGCGGCGAGCTCGTCCAGAACGCCGCCGAGACGATGCCGCAGACCGCCACGACCGGGCGCAGCCCGTGCCGATCGATCATCCGCCCGACGAGCGGGGCAGCCACGGCCGTCCCCGCCGTCGTCGCTGTGCCGACGAGCCCCGCGGCGCCGTAGCCGCGGCCGAGGTCGCTGACGATGTGCAGCGTCAGCGTGATGCTCATCGCGGTCATGGGCAGTCGCGCGAGTGCGATCGCCACGGTTGATGCCGGCATTCCGGGGATGCGCAGGACTCGGAGGTATGGCTGCAGCGGCACGGCATCGAGATAACCCCAAGTTGGTACGCTCGTGCAACTTCTTTTGGATCCGTTCGCTTGTGGTGGTTGCGACATGCGTGGGTGAACCGAGGAGCTGTGGTCTACCCGACACGCCCGCACCACGGGGTGACCTGACGCGGCCGCTGCCGATTACGCCGGTACGGGTTACCCGGCTGCGCGCACGGGTGAACCGCATGCGGAGCGTAGTGTCCACTGCGGACACTGTGGTCTTCCGGGCGAACGAGGGACCCGCGATTTTCATCAGTTGCGGGTCTCATGTGCCGCTGGCGAATCCGTCCGGTAATTGTTGGAAACTTCCCCTCTCGGTGATCCGGTGGTGGATCCCCGACACGGTTGGTATTCATTTATCCCGTTGGGCTTATGGAGGCCGGGAGGTAGAAAATGAAAGGCAAAATTGCTCGCGCTATCGCTGCAGTTGCTGCGGGAGCGGTGCTGGCTGTGACGTCGTCGGGAGTGGCGGCGGCGGGCACGGTCGGCGGGGGCAAGGGATCGTCGAGCACCGAGGCCGCCAGCGCGCAGGTTCTCGAGCTGCGCGACCAGCTGGCCAGGGTCGCCTACGCGGGCGACGTCAAGGGCACGCAGGACACCCTTGCGGCACTGGACCCGCTGCTCACGGACCTGGCCGTGGGACAGGTCTACTCGATCCAGGCCGAGGCGAAGGACCAGGCCGGCATGGCAAAGGACCAGCAGTCGGAGGCCAGCAGGATCCTCGCCGACTCGGCCGCTGAGCCGCGCGCGTACACCAACCAGCTGCCGGGCCTGCCTGGGCTGCCTGATCCGCTGAGCATGCTCAACGGGTTGCTGCAGGGGCTGCTGGACACACTGAAGGCGTTGCTGGGCTCCCTGCTCGGCGCGCTTCCGGTACCGGCGCTGCCCCCGCTGCCGGTCCCGGTGCCGGTGCCCTGATCCACATCACCTGAGGGGGGAGCGGAATCCGGCGTGGAAGCAATTCCACGCCGGATTCCGCTATTTTGCGTTGGCTATTCCGAGTCCCATTCGCAATGCGCCTGCTGCTTCCGCCGTCGCCTCGCGGAATCGGGTGCCGATGCCCAGGAAAATGACGTATCCGTGGATCAGGTCCTCCTGCCTGCTCAGCGCGACCGGCACCCCCGCGTCGGCCAGCCGTGCGGCGTAGGCCTCGCCTTCGTCGCGTAACGGATCGAACCCTGCGGTGGCGATGTAGGCGGGTGGCAGCCCGGTGAGGTCCACGCTGAGCAGCGGGGAGAGCCGGGCGTCGGTCCAGTCGACCGCATTCGGTGCGTAGCGGTCGAGGAACCACGTCATGCCCTCGTCGGTCAAGAAGAAGCCATCGCCGAACAGCTCCCGCGAGCGGCGGCGGACGGATGCGTCCACGGCGGGGTAGATCAGCAGCTGGAAGGCAGGCGCCGGGCCGCCACGCCGGGTGGTGACCTGCGCGGTCACGGCTGCCAGGTTGCCGCCCGCGCTGTCGCCGCCGACAGCGATCCGGCTGGGGTCGGCGCCGAGTTCGGTGGCCTTGGCGTGGGCGTAGTCGAACGCGGTGATCGCGTCCTCCTGCGCGGCGGGGAACGGATGTTCCGGGGCGAGCCGGTAGTCCACCGACAGCACGCGCACTCCCGCGTGCTTGGCGAGGAACCGCGTGGTGTTGTCGTGGCTGGCGCCGTTGCCGAGCACCCAGCCGCCGCCGTGGTAGAAGACGAGCAGCCCTGAACCCGGCGCGAGATTCTCCGGCGTGTAGAGCGTCGCAGGCAGCTCCCCGTGGTCGGCGGGAATGGCGATGTCCCGAGTTCGCACTGGCTCGATGGGCTTGCCGCTCACCAGCTGCCGCGACATCTCGAGTTCGGCCCTGGCGCGTTCGACGGGCACGCCATCGCGGGTCAGCGATGCTCCTGACAACCGCTGCAGGCGCAGGAGCAGCTGTGCGTCGAGTGCCAGCTCCTGCCCATCGAGGCGAATCGGCGAGCCCGCGAGAAGTCGGCGGAGCGGCCGGGGCAGCGAGTACAGCAGTTGTGCTGCAGCGGCCTGCACGCGAATCTGAAGCGGTACGGCCATGCTTGCTCCCGTCAGTAGCAATCGGTGCCAGGTGTGATCGAGGTCCCGGTCAATCGGCCTAGCCCTCGACCTAACTAGAAGGTCTAGCCTCGACTGGTGACTTCGACTCGTGCGATCAGGGTGCTCGGTATCGGCGGCTCGCTCCGCGACGGTTCACAGTCTGAGCGTGCCATGCGAATCGCGCTCGCCGGTGCACAGGACGCCGGCGCCGAGGTCTCCGCGGTCACAGGGAGCGCGCTGACTTTGCCGTTCTACGACGCCGGAATCGGTGACCGCACTGCCGAAGCGGTGCAGCTGGTGGAGGCGATCCGCGCTGCCGACGGGCTGATCGTGGTGTCACCCGGTTACCACGGTGCGCTGTCCGGGCTGGTGAAGAACGCCCTTGACTACGTCGAGGACCTGCGCGGTGACACCCGGCCCTACCTCGACGGGCGCGCCGTCGGCCTCATCGCCGTCGCATACGGCTGGCAGGCCGCGGTCACCACGCTCAACCAGCTGCGCACGATCGCGCATGCGCTGCGCGGGTGGCCGACCCCGCTCGGCGCCGCCGTGAACACGGCCGAGGTCAAGTTCGACGAGGCCGGCGGCGCCTCCGAGGAGAAGGTCGTCAAAAACCTGCGACTGATCGGGCGCCAGGTCGTCGAGTTCGGCATCGCCCGGCGCGCCCTGTAGCGGTTTCGGCCAACCCGAAACGGGTAGCCCCGTCCAGGCACTCGCGTAGAGAGGACAGGGATGATGGCCAACTCGCCGATCACGAGCCCGCTCAAGGAGAGCGACAAGGAGCAGACGGCGAACGTGCTGCAGTCGACTCTCGTGGACCTCATCGACCTTTCGCTGATCGCCAAGCAGGCGCACTGGAACGTCGTTGGCCAGAACTTCCGCAGCGTGCATCTGCAGCTCGACGACCTGGTGTCGGCCGCGCGGGGCTACACCGATGATGTCGCCGAGCGTGCCAACGCGATCGGTGTGTCGCCCAACGGCAAGGCGAAGACGGTCGTGACGAGTTCGGGCATGCCGGAGTATCCCGACAACTGGCAGACCACGCAGGCCACGATCGAGGCCATCGTGGAGAGCCTCGCCAGGATCATCCGGCGACTGCGCGCTCGCATCGACGAGACGGACAAGAGTGACCTCGTCACCCAGGACCTGCTGCTCGACATCGCTGCCGAGCTCGAGAAGCAGCACTGGATGTGGCAGGCCCAGCAGGCCTGACGACTTCAGCGCAGTGCGCGCAGTGCGAAGTGGACCTCGATGGCGGTCTGTTTGATGGTCTCGGCGATCACCAGGGAACCGTGACCGGCGTCGTAGCGGTAGAACTCATACGGCACCGCTCGTGCGGCGAGCCTGTCGAGGTAGTTCTCGACCTGGCGGATCGGGCAGCGCGGATCGTTGTCGCCGGCCAGGACGAGTACCGGCACGTCGACGTTGTCGACGTAGGTGATGGGTGAACATTCCTCATACACAGCGGGCACATCCGTCGGCGATCCGCCGAAGAGGGCGCGGTCGAACGACCGGAGCTGCTCCATCTCGTCCTCGTAGGCAGCCACGTAGTCGGCCACCGGTACCCCCGCGACCCCGGCCGCCCAGCGCCCCGGCTGGGTGCCGAGCGCGAGCAGCGTCAGGTACCCGCCCCAGGACGCACCGGCCACGATGCACCGCGCAGGATCGGCCAGCCCGCTGCTGACCGCCCAGTCGTGCACGGCCGCGACGTCCTCGAGCTCGGTGATACCGGGCCTGCCCTCGATCGCGTCCCGCCACGCCGACCCGTATCCGGTCGAACCGCGATAGTTGACCTCCACCACGGCGAATCCGGCATCGAGCCAGACTGCCCGGTAGCCGGAGAAGCGGTCCTCGTCAGCGGCATGCGGGCCACCGTGCAGCAGGAAGACGGTCGGCAGCGCGGTGCCATCGCCTTCTGGGCGGGAGACGAGCGCGTGGATCCGCCCACCCGGTCCGGTCACGAACGCGTCGGTCACCGGCAGCGATCCGGGTGCCTGGTCGCCGGGTGGCGTGAGCAGCACAGCGTCGGTGCCGTCGGCCGCCCGTGCCCGCACGAGCGTGGGCTGTGCCGCGTTCGACCAGGAGTACTCCACCGCGCCGTCCGGCCGCACGCTCGCGTCGCCGATCCAGCCCGCCGGTGTGTCCACTGACGACCGGACACCGGTGGCGAGGTCGTAGCGGTGCAGTGTGCTGCGGCCCTCGTGGAAGTGCATGATCAGCAGCGCGTCGGCCTCGGGGTACCAGTCACCGGAGACCTCTCCTGGCAGGTCCAGTTCGATCTCCTGCTCGGCGCCGGTGGCGACGTCCCAGATCAGCAGTTCCTCGCGGCCGCGGCGCTCGTGCACCACGAGCAGCCGGGTGTCGCCGTGCCTGGGGGAGAACGCCAGCGCCGTGAGGCCCTTGCCCTCGCCGTCCCACTTGTCGGCGACGGTGGTGAAGCCGTCACACGCGAGCACACGCACCGCGGGGTGGCGCGAGTCGCCGTGCTCGGAGTGCGAGATGGCGAGCAGGCGCTCGTCCCGGGAGAGCACGGACACGCCCGCGTCGTCCTCGTGGGTGTAGAAGCAGACGGTGGTTCCGTCGCGGTGCGCGTAGAGCGCGCTGCCGTCGTCGGTCGACACGCCGACCGCGATGAGCTGGTGGCCGATCTCCAGCCCGGCAGGGTAGCCGTCGGGCACATCAGCGAGGGCTTTGGCCGCCGCGCTGCCGCCGGCGAAGGGCTCTCGTGCCCACGAGCCGAACTCGTCACCGTCGGTGTCGTTGAACCACCAGATCCACTTGCCGTCCGCGGAGGTCGTCGCGTGCAGGGTGCCGTTCGGCCGGTCGGTGACCTGCCGATGCTCGCCGGTGGAGCGGTCCCACGCGTAGACCTCCCACACCCCACTGGCATTGGAGACGTAGGTGTTGGCGTCCGGGGCGTCGAGCGTCCAGTCGGGCACCGACACCCGGGGCGCCTCGAACCGGGCCCGCCACCGCGCTTCGACGACCGGGTCGGCGAAGAGCTGGTCGGGAACCTGAGCTGCCGGATGCTGTGTGGTCACCCCTGCAATTTTGCCAGGTCCGTAGTCTTACCGGGGTGCTGGAGGGTTACGCGGGTTTCGTCCTGCCCTTGCTGCGGCCGGGGATGCGGGTACTCGACGTCGGCTGCGGCCGTGGCGCGATCACGCTGAGTCTCGGCACCGCCACGCACCCGATACACGTGCTCGGGATGGATGCCGATCCGGCCAGCGTGGCATTCGCGCGCAAGGCGGCGGACCGCGCCCATGTGTCCACAGTGGACTTCGTGGTGGCGGAGCCGTACCGGATTCCCCTGCCGCCGTCGACCGTCGATGTCGTGTATTCGCATGCGCTGTTGGAGCAGCTGGCCGATCCGCTTCTGGCGCTGGCGGAGTTCGCCAGGGTTCTGCGTTCCGGCGGACTGCTTGCTCTGTCCACATCGGATTGGAGTCGAGCGAAGCTGCGGCCGAGGACGGCGAATGTCGACGCCGCCCTGCGCGGGCTGTACTTGTTGCAGCGCAGGGCGGGTGGTGACCCCTTCGCGGGCAGACATGTGGCCGGTTGGGCGGAGCGTGCAGGGTTCCGGGATGTCCGGACCCGTGCCCGGCACCATCCGGGTGTCGGTTACGGGGAGTTGGCCGAGCAGGTGGAAACGAACCTCGCCGCGGCGATCGGGGTCCAGCACGACCTGCAGCTGGCGAGCGCCGCGCGGTCGGCATGGATGTGGGTGCGTGACGGCAAGGGCGAGTTCAGCCAATGCTGGACAGAACTACTAGCCACCCGCTGAGGAGACCGTCCGATTAGGCACGAGGCAGAGACGATAGCCCTCACGACTCACGAATGACCGGTTCCACCGAAGCCGATCCGGGGCCGGGTCACCGGGGGTCCGGGGGGCGGGCCCCCCGGGTGGGGCGTGGGGGCTGCGCCCCCACAAGACAAAAAGGAAGAGCCGTGTTCGCGCTTTCCAGCGAACACGGCTCTTCCAGCTCTTCCGTCGGGGTGGCGGGATTTGAACCCACGACCTCCTCGACCCGAACGAGGCACGCTACCAAGCTGCGCCACACCCCGAGGTACTGCTCTTTGGGTCGGCACACAGTTTAGCGGACGTCGCTGGAGGCCTTCCGGCGGGCTGCCTTCCGTTGCGCAGGCGCTGCGGAATCGTGCGGGACCAGCGTCAACAGCGTGGCTTCCGGTGGGCAGGCGAACCGCGCGGGGGCGTAAGGCGAGGTTCCGAGCCCGGCCGAGACATGCAGCCACATGTCGGCGCCCCATCGCGAGACGCCACGTGCCCGTGACCGATCGAGATCACAGTTGGTCACCAGTGCGCCGATGCCGGGGATCCGCAGCTGGCCGCCGTGGGTGTGCCCGGCCAGCACGAGGTCGTAGCCGTCTGCGGCGAAGGGATCGAGCACCCGCGGTTCGGGCGAGTGGGTGATGCCGAGCCGCAGGACTGCGCCATTGGTCGCGCGTCCGGAGATGTCGACATAGCGATCCCGGTGTAGATGCGGGTCGTCGACCCCGGCCGCGAAGATCTCCTGCCCCGCGACCGTGAATGAGCGCCGCACGTGTGTCAGGTCCTGCCAGCCGCGTTCGATGAACGCAGCACGCAGGTCGCGCCATGGCAGGTGCTTGCCGTGGGTGCGCTTCTTGCGGCCCTTCGGCATGAGGTACCGGGCGGGGTTCTTCGGCTTGGGGGCGTAGTAGTCGTTGCTGCCGAACACGAAGACACCAGGCCGGTTGAGCAGTGGCCCGAAGGCACGCAGGACGGCGGGCACGGAACGCCGGTGGGCGAGGTTGTCGCCGGTGTTGACCACCAGGTCGGGCTCGAGCCTGTCCAACGCAGCGACCCAGCGCTGCTTCGACTCCTGCCCGGGCAGCATGTGCAGGTCCGACACGTGGAGCACCCGGATGGGCCGCGCGCCGTTGCCGAGTACCGGCAGTTCCGCGGTACGTAGTGTCCAGCGCCGGCGCTCAATGCCGACGGCGTAACCGAGGGTCGCGGCACCCACCGCCGCCGTCCCCGTCACAAGGCGTTTCATCACTCATCCTTGGGGCTGCTTGTGTTACCCAGCGTACCCGCGTCATCCAAGATGCGTGTTCGTTCACCTGGCTGGGGAACCCGTTTGGCGTAGCCTAGGGCCCGCTGATCGGTGGACGTCAGTGGGCCCTAGGCCCCAGTGGCTCAACCCCGCGCCCGTTCGTACTGCGGGTCCGACCGTGGCAGCGGCAGCGCGGGCTGGCCCTCAAGGATCTTGCTCACGGCGCCGAACCAGGTACGCGCCGGCGTCCTGCCGCCGAACATGTTGCCGGTGCTGTTGGCGCCCTCCACCGCGTAGACATTGCCAGGACCGCCATCGATGAGCCCGCCGTTGGGGTAGTCGGGCCGGAACACCATGGCGGCGCCCGCCAGCTGCGGTGTTGCGCCGATGAACGCGGCAGAGCCGTTGACCTGGGTGGTTCCCGTCTTGCCGATCATCGGCCGGGTCCAGTTGGCCGCCGCCGCGGCGGCGGCCGAGGTGCCGCCCGCCTGGTCGTCCTTGCTCATGCCCACCGCGAGGGTGTTGGCGAGGCCTTCCGGAACAGCCTGTTCGCACGGCTCTTCCTTGATCGGGTACGGGTTGCCGTTGCGGTCGGTGACCTGCATGAGCGGTGTCGGCGGGCACCACACGCCGCCGCTCATGATCGTGGCCGCGACATTCGCCATCTCGAGCCCGCTGGTGGGGCTCACCCCGAGGGTGAAGGCGCCAAGGCCCGGCGAGTTCGCTTTCGGGCCGAACCACTCGGTCTGGGTCTGCCGCGCTTCCGCGCTCTCGGCGTTGGGATCGGGCGTGCCGCCGTTGGCGGCGTTGGAGGCCATCGTCTTGCGCAGGCCCAGCCTGCTGGCCATGTCCACGACCGACCGCATGCCTGCCTGCTCCTCGAGCATGACGAACGCGGTGTTGGGCGAGGTCGCCAGCGCCTGCTGCAGGCTCATCCGTCCTCCGGAGCCCTCACTCGCGTTGCCGAGACAGTAGGCGGTCGTGTTCGGCGCGACGATCGGACAGCCTTCGGGGCCACCGATGAACACGCGCGAGGTGTAGAAGTTCGGCACGTCGATCGAGTCGTAGATCCCGAGGACCTTCCGCTCCAGAGCGGCCGCCGCGGTGAAGATCTTGTAGCTCGACCCGACGCCCGTGACATTGGCGATCTCCGAGGGCAGGGCGAACTCGGTCTGGCCAGCGGAGGCGTCCGGTCCGTAGTCGCGGTTCGCGGCGAGCGCGATGACCTCGTGCCGGTCCTTACCAGGCCGGATCAGCGACAGCGTGTTGGCGACGTTCTCCTGATCCTTGCGGACCTGCTCCTCGGCCGATTGCTTGGCCAGGTGGTTGGCGCGGCCGTCCATCGTCGTCCGGACCGTGTACCCACCGCTGTAGAGATCGTCCTTCGACATGCCGGCTTCGAGCAGGTAGTCCTCGACGTACTGGCAGAAGAAGCCGTTCTCCGGGCCTGCGCCGACACAGTTCGCCGCGGACTTGTTCGGGCCGTCCGGCACGACGCCGAGCGGTTCCTTCTTCAGGCGGTCGGCGTCCTCGCGGGACAGCTTGAGGTTGTCGACCATCCTGTCGAGCACGGAGTTGCGCCGTTCGGTGGCGCGCTCCGGGTTGTTCCACGGGTCGTTCACCGCGGGGTTGTTCACCATGCCGGCGAGCATCGCCGCCTGCGACACCGTGAGCTTGTCGGCCGTGGTGTCGAAGTACGCGCGCGCCGCGGCGCCGACGCCGTAGATCTGCCGGGAGAACTCGACGACGTTGAGATAACCGGCAAGGATCTCCTCCTTGCTCATCTTCGTCTCGAGCTGGATCGCGATCCGCGCTTCCTTGATCTTGCGCGCAATGGTCTGTTCCTGTGCGCGCTGTTGCCCGAGCTTGTCGTCCCGGTACGTGACGTTGATGAGGTAGTTCTTCACATACTGCTGGGTCAGTGTCGAGGCGCCCTGCGTGTCGCCACCGGAGCTGTTGCTGATGGCCGCTCGCAGCGTGCCCCGCCAGTCGACGCCGTGGTGTTCGTAGAAGCGCCGGTCCTCGACGGAGATCAGCGCCCACTTCATGGCGTCGGAGATCTGGTCGGGTTTGGTCGGAATCCGGTACTGGCTGTAGAGCGTGGCGATGGGCTTGCCGTCCCGGTCGGTGATGGTCGTGACCAGCGGCGGCGGTTCGTCGGCCAGGTCCGAGGACATCGACTCCACGGTGTCGCTGGCTTGGTTGGAGATCACGCCGGCCGCGCCGACGACCGGGAACAGAATTCCCGCCACCAGTACCCCCGCGAGCAAGCAGAGGCCGAGCATTTTGATCAGACCGTCCCTCGTGCGCACCCCGCCAGAGTACGCAAGGCGGCGTTGGCTGGGGGTGACGTGTTCCGCTGGCGGGGTTGGCGGATGGAACCGCTGACCCCTACAGTCCGTCAACATCTCACGAAAACGGTGCCAGGGGAGGCACTGCTTGGAGGGACGTGAGCACATCGACCGGCTCGCGGGGGTGAGGTCGGCACGGCTTCGCTGCCCACGGGGGTCACGACAGGGTAGGAGCTGGGGGTATGAAGACCGAGCAGCCGGACTGGCGGGTTCGCGCCTATTGCAGGGAAGTGGACCCGGACGGCCTGTTCGTCCGGGGCGCCGAGCAGAACCGCGCGAAGATCGTGTGCATGGGGTGCCCCGTACGCACCGAATGCCTCGCCGAGGCGCTGGACAACCGCATCGATTTCGGGGTCTGGGGAGGCATGACCGAGCGGGAGCGGCGGGCGTTGCTGCGCAGGCGCCCGGACGTCGACAGCTGGCGTGACCTGCTGGAGACCGCCAAACGACAGTACGAGCCCGCCGGGCAGGGTTCCTAGTACTACAGGCAATCAGAGTTGTCGGTAGGTACCGATATCGTCACAATCCGTGCCGTCCTACCTCCACGAAGGGCTGCTGGAATTGTTCCGGCATCGGCCTTCCCTGGCAGCCGAACTGCTGACCGAACCGCTCGGGATAGAGCTGCCTGCCTACGAGCACGCACGGCTCGAATCGGGCGACCTCACCGACCTGAATCCGACCGAATATCGGGCCGATGCCGTAATAGTGCTCAGTCGTGCCACGACGCCGGCGCTTGCCGTGGTCGTGGAGGCGCAGCTCCGCCGCGACCCGGGCAAGCGCCGAAGCTGGCCTGTGTACCTCACAACACTGCGAGCGCGGCTGGGCTGCCCAACGATGCTGTTGGTCCTGTGCGCTGACGCGGCGACAGCCGCGTGGTGCGCTACCCCGATCGAACTCGGGCATCCTGGCTGGGTGCTCATACCTCTGGTGATCGGCCCTGACCGGGTCCCGGTCGTGACCGATACCGATCAGGCCACTCGGGCACCGGAGCTGGCGGTGCTGTCGGCCATCGCTCACAGCACTCACCCGGACCGGGACAAGATCTTCCATGCCTTGCTCACCGCACTCACGACCGTCGATGCACAGCACACCACGCTGTATCATGACCTTGTGCTTGCGGCGCTGCCCGGGGCAGCCCGACGCCACCTGGAGGCACTGATGACCACTGGTACATACGAGTACCAAAGTGACTTCGTCCGCAAGTACGTCCACCAAGGCCGCGCCGAGGGCCGCGTCGAAGGTGAGGCCCAGGCGCTGCTGGCCGTGTTGGCTGCCCGAGGCATCGACGTCACCGAGGACGACCTGGCCCGTATCACCGCATGCACCGATCCCGAACAGCTCGTGACGTGGATCCGCCAAGCCGCCACCGCGGACAATGTAGAACAGCTGTTTGACTAACGAGCCCAGTAGTTCTAGCCGGACAGGCCCGCGAGGCGGTCGCCGATGTCGCGCAGGCCTGCGATGTCGTGCACGTCGCCCGGCAACGCGGGGACCTGCGTCACCGCCACCCCGGGATGGGCCCGGGTGAAGCGAGCGAGCAGCCGGTTCTCCCGGTCGGCGAGCGCGACCCGGTCGGCGTGCAGGCGCAGCACCGCGGTCGCCAGCGGCGCGCTCGTGCCGCTGCGGTCGAGAGCGTCGGCGGCGGCCAGCGCGTCGACGGCCGACAGGTCGGCCAGTACAGGGTGGGTGCGGTTGGCGACCAGCCCGGTCAACGGCATCGACTCCGACGACAGCCGCTCGACGAAGTAACTGGCCTCGCGCAACGCATCCGGCTCTGGCGAGGCGATCACCAGGAACGCGGTCCCCTGCGAGCGCAGCAACTCGGCGGTCTTGGTGGCGCGCTCGCGGAAGCCGCCGAACGTGGAGTCGAACGCCTGCATGAATGCCGACGCGTCGGCAAGCAGCTGACCACCGAGGATGGTCGAGACGGCCTTGGCGAACATCGAGAAGCCCGCGGTGACCACCTTGCGCAGGCCCCACCCGCCTGCCTTCGCCGGCCCGGTCAGCAGCCGGATCATCCGGCCGTCCAGTACCGAGGAGAGCCGGGTCGGCGCGTCGAGGAAGTCCAGAGCGGAGCGGCTGGGCGGGGTGTCGACGATGATCAGCTCCCATTCGCCGGTCGCGGCGAGCTGGCCGAGCTTCTCCATCGCCATGTACTCCTGCGTGCCGGAGAACGACGTGGAAATGGTCTGGTAGAAGCGGTTCTGCAGCAGCTGCTCTGCGCGTTCCGGCCCGGCGTGCCTGCGCACCATGTCGTCGAAGGTGCGCCGCATGTCGAGCATCATCGCCCACAGCTCACCCTTGGGCTCGAACCCGGCGACGGACACCTTGCGCGGGTGGTTGCCCAGCTCCCGCAGGCCGAGCGCCTGAGCGAGCCTGCGTGCCGGGTCGATGGTCAGGACCACCGTCTGCCTGCCGCGCTCGGCGGCCCGCAGTGCCAGTGCCGCCGCGGTGGTGGTCTTGCCGACACCGCCCGAACCGCAGCACAGGACGATCCGGGTCTGCGGGTCATCGATCAGGGCGTCGACGTCCAGCGTCGTCGTCATCGCACCCCCTGTTCGACCAGCGCCTCGGCCAGCTCGTAGAGCGCGGCCACATCCACCCCGCCGCTGAGGTCGGGCAGCTCCAGCGTCGGCAGGTCGCTCTCGGCCAGCTGCTCGCGTGCGCGTTGCTCGGCGGCGAGCCGGATCGCATGCTCGACGGTCTCCTCGACCAGTGCGTCGAGAGTGCTCTCGGGCAACCGCACGTCGGCGGAGGCGAGCCCCGTGCGTACCCGTGACGCGTCGACCCTGCCGTCGGCGGCGGCCGTCACCGACCTGGCCGGCAGCCGCGGCGGGCGTACCCGGTTGATCAGCACCGCGCCCGGCCGCAGGTCCGCGCCGTCGAGCTCGGCGACGCCGTCGAGGGTCTCCCGTACGGGCATCTCCTCCAGCAGCGTCGCCAGGTGCACCGCCGTCTCGCCGGAGTGCAGCAGCCGCACCACGCCCTCGGCCTGTGTGCTGATGGGCCCGGTCTTGGCGAGGTCGGTGAGGGCCTTGGTGACGTCGAGGAACTTCACCACGCGCCCGGTGGGCGGTGCGTCGACCACCACGGCGTCGTAGGTGTGCCTGCCATCGGACTCGGCTCGCCCGACGCACTCCTTGATCTTGCCGGTCAGCAGCACGTCACGCAGACCGGGCGCGAGCGTGGTGGCGAACTCGATCGCGCCCATGCGGCGCAGTGTCCGCCCCGCGAAGCCGAGGTTGTAGAACATCTCGAAGTACTCGAGCAGCGCCGCCTCGACATCGATGTGCAGCGCGCGGACCTCACCGCCGCCCGGTGCGGCGGCGATGCGCTGCTCGGCGTAGGGCAGCGGCTCGGTGTCGAAGAGCTGGGCGAACCCCTGCCGTCCCTCGACCTCGATCAGCAGCACTCGTCTGCCGCCGCTGGCCAGCGCCAGACCGAGCGACGCGGCGAGGGTCGTCTTGCCCGTGCCGCCCTTGCCGGTGACGAAGTGAAGCCGGGTCCGGGCGAGCTCATCGGTCCAGCCAGCCAGCGTGGTCACCTTCGCAGCGTAAGCCAAGCCATCAGCTGGCGAGGACGAGCACGGCGAGCGCGACCGCGATCACCGCGACGAGTCCCCAGGTCACGGCGGCGGGCAGCACGGTGAGTGTCAGCACGCACAACACGGCCAGCGTGGTGATCCCCACGAGCCCGGCGATGGCGACGGCCGCCGAGCTGTCCAGTCGATCGCGCACCTTCGCCATGACGATCAGCATGCCGGGGACACCGGCGATACCGAGCAGTGCTGTCGCGATGATCCGCCAGGTCTCCACGCGAGCACACGGTACTGGTTAGGGTGTGCGGCATGAGTGCCACGAAGTGGGAGTACGCCACCGTTCCCCTGCTGATCCACGCGACCAAGCAGATCCTGGACCAGTGGGGCGAGGACGGCTGGGAACTGGTCACGGTGCTGCCGAACCCGAGCGGTGAGCAGCACGTCGCTTACCTCAAGCGGCCGAAGGGCTGAGCATGAGCTGGACTGCGAGGCTCGCCGAGCTCGGTATCGAACTGCCCGGTGTAGCCGCGCCGGTTGCCGCCTACGTTCCCGCGGTGCGCAGCGGCACACTCGTCTACACCTCTGGGCAGCTGCCCTTCGTTGCAGGCTCGCTCGCGGCGACCGGCAAGGTCGGCGGCGAGGTCAGCCCTGAGGAGGCCAAGCAGCACGCCCGCACCGCGGCGCTCAACGCGCTCGCCGCGGTGGACGACCTCGTCGGTATCGACGCGGTGGTCCGGGTCGTCAAGGTCACCGGTTTCGTGGCGTCCAGTGAGGGCTTCACGGGGCAGCCGGCTGTGATCAATGGCGCATCCGAGTTGCTGGGTGAGGTTTTCGGCGACGCGGGCAAGCACGCTCGCGCCGCCGTCGGGGTCGCGGAGCTGCCGCTGGGGGCCCCTGTCGAGGTGGAGTTGATCGTCGAGGTGGACACGTCCGCCGGCGAATAGGGAGGCGCAGTGGATCCCGACATCGAGAACGCCTGTCACGAGCTGCTGCTGCGGCTGGCCGGGCGCATGCCGGACCAGTTGTTGTGGCGGTTTCGGGACTGGCTGGGTGAGGGCGCGATGGGCACCCTCGCCCGTACGCTCCCGAAGTCTTTGCTTAAGCACAGGATCGATCTTGACCAGGCAGAGTATCGCCTGCTGGTCGCTGGTCTGATCCCGCACGGTGCCGACTGGCACCAGGTGAGTTCCACACTTGGGGTAGACGCCTCAGCCGAGAACCGGTACACATTCACGACGGGTGCACCCGATTGGGTGAACACCGTCGATTCGGTGTCCGTGGTGGTTCACGCGACTCTGCGTGGACGCCCGGATGTGGGCGAGGTCCGGGAGAGCTGGCGGCACGACCGTGAATCCGGTGAAGGCGAGGCGAAGCGCATTCTGCTCGTCACCGCCGTCGCCGGACTCCCGCGCCTCACTGGGGAGCTGCAACGGGTCCTCCGGGTGCTTGGTGAAGAAGCACCCAGCGTGGAGGTACTGCCAACACAGGCCGACCTACCCCCGTATCACCGGGCGGCGCTCGCGAACTCCCGGTTCGTGTGCGTGGGCTCCGTGGACGCCGGTCATCACACACTCGTACCCGCGTAACGCTCGCTCGGCCAGCGGGCTGGAGGGAGATCGGCGATGGTGGAGGTCCACGACGGCCTGCCGCAGGACGGCTTCGCGGTACCGCTGCGACTGCACAACGTCCTGCTCGCACTGGCAGGCCGGCTGGACGACAGTGCGCTGTCGGACGCCCGCGAGCTGGTTGCCCGCTCGCACCTGGACGACTCGGCGGAGCTCATCGCCGGCACACTGATCGCGGGGCGGATCATGGTCCGCCCCGCGGAACAGCGGGAGCTGGCGCTCGTGCTCGAGATGAGCCGCTCCGACGCGACGCTGGCCGACCACCTCACCGTCGGTGACGGGGTCCCGGCCTACACCCACCGGTTCAGCCGGGACAACGAACCGGAGCGGGGCATCGCCGAGGCGCTCGAGCGCACCCTGCAGGTGCTGCCCGACCTGCGCTCGGTACACGCGGTCTGGCGCAACACCCCGGCTGGCAGCGTGCCGGGCCCGCTGCCCCAGCGCGTGGTGCTCGTGGAGATCGGCCCGGAGGCGCACCCGCCTGCCGTGGCGTTCCGCGTCGACGATGCACTGCGCAAGGCCGGCATCCGGTCGGTCGTGGAGGTCACGGGGCCGAGTGCCGAGCGGGCCGACTACCACGAGGCCGCGCTGGCGGCCGCGACGCCGGTGTGGCTGGCGACCTCAGAGTCGTCCGGCAGCCGTTCGTCGTGGAGCAAGCGCACCTCCCGGGCGACGGCACGCGCCCACGCCAGCGTGGAGGTTTCCCGCGAGCCGTCACATGCGGCTCCCGACTTCGAGGAGCCTGCTCTAGTCGTGCCAGCGCAGAGCGCCGCGGTGGATGAGCAGGACCAGCCCGCGGAGCCGGAACCGGCACCGACCGAGGACGAGCGTCGCAACCGGGCGGCTGCGACCACCGAGCTCAGCGCGGAGGAGGTCGCGCAGCTGCGGGCCGCGATCGCGGAGGACCCGGAGAAGGGCCGCCTGATCGCCGGTGTGGGCATCCGGTCCGATGGGGCCGAGGACGTGGTGGACCTGCCCGAGCTCGACCTCGACGATCCGCAGCTGTCCGAACGCGACAGACAGCTGTTGCGTGAGCTGCATGCCGAGCTGGCCGAACGCGAGCGTGCGGAGGCAGCCAAGGCCAAGCTGAACGGCAGCGAGCAGCGCTGGGCCGGCAGCTGACAGGACCCTCGACCGGCCTGCGCGGCGGGTATGTTGCGGTATGTGCCAGCGACGTTCCATGTGCCGAAGCATTCCGTGCCGCCCTTGCCTGCCGAGCCGCCCGTGATCCCGGCCGTGCCGAAGGACGCCGCGTCGGTCATGCTGCTGCGTCCGGCGGACGCCGGGGGCGTGGAGGTGTTCCTGCAGCGCCGCGTCGCCGCGATGGCGTTCGCGGGCGGGATGACCGTCTTCCCTGGTGGTGGGGTCGATGCCAGGGACGCCGACGCGCCGGTGCGCTGGGCCGGTCCGCCGCCTGGGCAGTGGGCGGAGTGGTTCGGCTGCTCGGAGTCGCTGGCGCGCGCCCTGGTCTGCGCCGCCGTGCGGGAGACCTTCGAGGAGTCCGGTGTGCTGCTGGCCGGTTCGGAGTCGGCCACGGTCCCCGACACCGCACGGTATCGCGCCGCACGTGCCGCGCTCGTCTCCCGTGAGCTGTCGCTCGCGGAGTTCCTCGCCGATGCCGGACTGCTGCTGCGGGCGGACCTGTTGCGGCCGTGGGCGAACTGGGTGACCCCCGAGGAGGAACGGCGTCGCTACGACGCGCGCTTCTTCGTCGCCGCGCTCCCCGAGGGGCAACACGCCGACGGCAGGACCACCGAGGCGGAGTCGACGGGCTGGCGCAGGCCCGCCGATGCGATCGACGAGGCCGCGGCCGGCACGAGCGCCCTGCTGCCGCCCACCTGGTTCATGCTCGACGAGCTGTCCCGGTGCACGTCGGTCGGCCAGGCGCTGGCGATGACGCGGTCCATTCCTAAGGTCACGCCACGGATCGTGGTCGATGGTGAGGTGATCAGAGTGGAGGTGCCATGAACCATCCCGCGTACGGTGTCCTGCGCCCGGTGTCGCCGGTGGCCTCGGTGCTGCTGGAGAACAACCCGTCGGCGATGACATTGGAAGGCACCAACACGTGGGTGCTGCGCGCGCCTGGTGCCGCGGGCTGCGTCGTGGTCGACCCGGGCTACGAGGACCTCGAACATCTGGAGCGTGTCGCCGGTGTGGGGCCGATCGAGCTGATCCTGCTCACCCACCATCATCCCGACCATTCCGAGGGCGCACCGTGGCTGGCCGAGCGGATGGGCGCGCCGGTGCGGGCGTTCGACGAGCAGCTGTGCCGTGGCGGCGAGCCGATCGGGCACGGGCAGGCGGTATCCGCTGCCGGGTTGGAGATCGAGGTGCTGCACACACCGGGCCACACCACGGACTCGGTGACCCTGCGCTTCGACCACGCCGGCCGCACACACGTGCTCACCGGGGACACCGTGCTCGGCCGGGGCACCACCGTGCTGTCCGACCTCGGCGACTACCTCCGCTCGCTGCAGCTACTGTGTGCGTTGCCCGGTGCGGCGCTGGGGTTGCCCGGCCATGGACCGGAGCTGACCGATCTGGCCGCGACGGCTCGCGAGTACGCCGAGCATCGCGAGCAGCGGCTCGATCAGGTGCGTGCCGCGCTACGGCAACTCGGTGCGGACGCGACGGCACGCCAGGTCGTCGAGGTGGTCTACGCCGAGGTCGACCGCTCGCTGTGGCGTCCCGCGGAGGCGAGTGTGGTGGCGCAGCTGGAGTATCTGCGCTCGCAGGGATAGTGGGCCGCGATGAGGATGATCGTGCTCGGCACGGCCGCGGGTGGCGGTGTGCCGCAATGGAACTGTGCGTGCCCGAACTGCGTGGCGGCACGGCGTGGCAGGGCGCCGGCCCGCACCCAGGACTGCCTCGCGGTGAGTGCGGATGACCGGAACTGGTACCTGCTCAATGCCTCGCCGGACATCCGCACACAGCTGACGTCGTCTGCGGCGCTGGCGGCGGGGCCGGGACCGCGGGAGACCCCGATCCGCGGCGTGCTGCTGACGGACGGCGAACTGGACCACACGCTCGGCTTGTTCCAGCTCAAGGAGGCCGCCGGGCTGTGCGTGTGGGCACCGGATGCCGTGGTGCGGCATGTGCCCGCACGCGATGTCGTTGGCCGCTACCAGACCTGGACGTGGTCGCCGTCGGCGTCTGAGGTGCGGCTCGACGGCTTGCGGGTCACGGTGTTCCCGGTCAGCGACAAGCGGCCCAAGTACGCCGCGGAGTCCACTGTGGCCGGTCCATGGGTGGTGGCCTACCGCATCACCGATCCGGCGACCGGCGGGGTGCTCGTCTACGCGCCGTGCCTGGCCGCGTGGCCGCCGGGTTTCGACGAGTTCTGCGCCGGGGCGGATTGCGTGGTGCTCGACGGATCGTTCTATGCCCCCGACGAGATGGCGAGCGCGACGAGGGGCGATGTCGGCGCGCGGGCCCAACTGGCGATGGGCCACCTGCCGATGGCGGGCCCGCACGGCAGCCTCGCCAGGATCCGGGAGGCAACCGGCCGCACCCGCTGGCTCTTCACGCACCTCAACAACACCAACCCGGTGCTGGATCCCGGCTCGGCTGAACGAGCCGATCTCGACGCCGCAGGTGCCGAAGTCCCCACCGACGGAACCGAACTGCTCCTGTGAAAGAAATCCGCTACGCGGAAACGGCGGTGCGCCGCGATGCCGGTGCGGAGTCGGGTGCGCGGACAGTGCCGCGCAGCAACCACACCACCACGGCGAGTACGAGACCGAACGCCGCGCCTGCAAGGAACGCCGCGGGCGGGCCGCTGAGCTCGACGAGGTACCCGCTCACCGACTGCCCGAAGGCCAGGCCCAGCGTGACGGCGGTGATCACCCAGCCGAAGGCCTCCGCGGCGGTGCCCTTCGGCGCGACGATCTCGATGGCCGCGGAGTGTGTCGTGGACTGCGGCGTGATCAGCGCACCGGCAGCGAGCATCGCCAGCGCGAGGCCCCACAGCGTCGACGGCAGCGCGAGCAACGCCACCAGCGCACCGAACCCGGCGAGCAGCACGGGCAGCCGCAGTGCCATCGGCCGGGGCCACGGGCGCAGACTGTAGGCCACACCGAACGCCACGGAGCTGACCGACCACAGCGACAGCAGCAGCCCGCCGATCGCGACCTGACCCGCCTCCTCGGCGGCGGCGGGCACGGCGACCTCCACGAAACCGATCACCATGCCGAAGCCGAGCGCGGCGAGTGCCAGCGTGCGCATCCCGGGGCTCGCGAGCGCACCTAGTAGCCGCCCGCCACCGGATTGCGCCGGACCCCATGCCCGCACCGCCGGGCTCAGCGCGAACATCACCGCACCGCCCACCATGCACACCGCGCCAAGCACCATTCCGGTTCCGGGCCACGGCGCCGCGATCAGCAGGCCGGCAAGCCCGGGGCCGAGGATGAAGAACACCTCCATGCTGATCGCCTCGTACGAGAACGCGGCGTTGCGGGCGGGTCCCTCGGGCAGCAGGCGCCCCCACAGTGCGCGGGATGCGGATCCGGTCATCGGTTCGGTGACACCGATTCCAGCCGCCAGCACGACCAGCAACGGGGTGGGTGAGTGCGCCTCGATGGCCACCACGAGTGCGGCCATGGCGACTACGAACAGCGCCGACACGAGTAGCAACGGCCGGGTCGGCCCAAAGCGGTCGATGATCCTGCCCTGGGCGACCGAGCCGACCGCCACGCCGACCAGCGAGCTCGCCGACACCAGACCCGCTGCGGCGAACGAGCCCGTTTCACGTTGCACGTAAAGCAATGCCGAGATGCCGATCATGGCGATCGGCAGCCGTGCGAACAGAGCCGCCACCATGGGGCGGCGGGCATTCGGGGCGCTGAGCGCGAGCCGGTAATCGGACAGCGACGTGCTGCCATGGGAGTCGGGCTGGGGCATGCGGACTAGTATGCCGCACAATGGTACGACAGTACCACTTATTTTCTTGCGGCTCGAGGTGTGAAAGCGCCTGGGTGGGGTACTCGATCTCAGTTGGATAACGGTGCGCAGGTTCCGGGCATCGCACGTCCACCTGAAGCGTCCTTGAGAGTGAACGACCTTGAACTACCCGGTGGGGTTCGTGCGATCGTGGTAGTGAACTGAATACTTCCCTCCGGATTCGGGTCGGGGCCTACAACCGGAGGGCGGGGAGCGCGGGCTGTCGGGGGATGGTCCGCGCACAGGCAAGGGGCCGGTGCGCCACGTCGGGGGTGGCGCCCGGCCCCTTGTCATGTCTGGGACACGTTCAGCCGGCGAGACGTTCCAATGTGGACCGTCGCCCGCAGAACGTGCCTATCAGGCGGTTCGCTTCAGCGCGCGCGGCGAGCCAGGCGTTCCGGGTCGAGGATGAGCACGCTCTTGCCCTCGAGCCGCAGCCAGCCGCGGTGCGCGAAGTCGGCCAGCGCTTTGTTGACGGTCTCCCGCGAAGCGCCGACGTACTGCGCGATCTCCTCCTGCGTGAGGTCGTGCGTGACCCGCAGCAGTCCGGCTTCCTGGCTACCGAAGCGCTGCGCCAGCTGAAGCAGCGCCCGCGCCACGCGGCCGGGAACGTCGGTGAAGATCAGTTCCGCGACCATGTTGTTCGTGCGACGCAGTCTGCGCGCCACCACGCGCAGCAACTGCTCCGCGATCTCCGGTCGCGTCGAGATCCACTGCCGAAGAGCAGGCCGGTCCATCGTCACGGCACTGACCTCGGTCACGGTCGTCGCGGTCGAGGTGCGCGGGCCGGGGTCGAAGATCGAAAGTTCACCGAACATGTCGGATGGGCCCATGATCTGGAACAGGTTCTCGCGGCCGTCCGCCGACTTGCGCCCGATCTTCACCTTGCCCGACTTGATGATGTACAGCTTGTCGCCCGGCTCGCCCTCGCTGAAGATCACGTGGCCGCGAGGAAAGTCCACAGTCTCCAAGGTCTGTGCGAGCGCCTCGGCTGCTGCCGGTTCCACACCCTGAAAAATGCCCGCCCGGGCCAGGGTCTCGTCCACCTCGTGCCTCCTTTGAGAAGCGCTCACGATCCTCGAGAGGAGGAGCGTGTCGCCGATCACTACGTGCAGTGTAGGGCGTGCCCCCGAGATCACTTCCCGGCTTGCCGCTACACCGCGAAAGCACCCTGAGCGGGTGATATCCGCGGCAATCGCAGCGCGTTTGCACGGTTACCGCGTGTCACTCAGGTAGGGGCGTGATCTCGTCCGACCGAGCAGTCTAACTGCGACGCGCCGCGTCTCTGTTTGGGTGGTGGCGGGAGACGGGCCTAGTTCCGCACGCGGCGCGGCTTCTGCCTAGCTGCCTTTCCGCCGAGTCTGCGCAGCCGGAACAGCTCGAGCGCGCGGCCGATGCCGTGCCCGTAGAGTGCTCTGACCTCGTCGGGCCTTGCCTGCTCCAGGAACTCCTCGACGTCCTCACCGCGGACGGCGACATAGCGCAGGCGGTTCTCGACCCGCTCCATGCCGAGCGCGAACAGCATGACCACGAGCGGCACCGCGATGACGAACCAGACTGTCATGAGTCTCCGACTCCTCGCTCGTGGTGTGTCCCGACCGACCCTAGCGAAGCACATGCCACCCGGTCGGACGGCGCACGTAGGCTAGCTGGGTGTCGTCAGCCGTCGGTCGCGCCCCCCGCAAGCGGCGCTCTTTTGCCAATGAGACCAGGTTGTCGCTGGTGCGGCGGGCACGCCGGATGAAGCGTTGCCTTGATGAAGCCTATCCAAACGCGCACTGCGAACTGGATTTCACGACGCCGCTCGAGTTGCTGGTTGCGGTCATCCTCTCGGCCCAGTGCACCGATCAACGGGTGAACGAGGTCACCCCGGCGCTGTTCGCCCGCTACCGGACGGCCGCCGCCTACGCCGGAGCCGACCGCATCGAGCTCGAGGAGCTGATCCGGCCGACCGGGTTCTACCGCAACAAGGCGACGTCGCTGATGGGACTCGGTGCGGCGCTGGTGGAACGCCACGACGGCGAGGTGCCCGGCACACTCGCGGACCTCGTGCGCCTGCCCGGTGTCGGCCGCAAGACCGCCAACGTCGTGCTCGGTGAGGCGTTCGACGTACCCGGCATCACTGTGGACACCCATTTCGGCAGGCTCGTGCGCCGTTGGGGATGGACGAGCGACGAGGACCCGGTCAAGGTCGAGAACGAGGTCGGCGAGCTGATCCCGCGCAAGGAGTGGACGATGCTCTCCCACCGCGTGATCTTCCACGGCAGGCGGGTCTGCCATGCCCGCAAGCCCGCCTGCGGCGCGTGCCCGCTCGCGGTCGACTGTCCTTCCTACGGGACTGGGCCGACCGAGTTCGAGGTCGCGGCCAAGCTCGTCAAGGGCGCGGAGCGCGATCACCTTCTGTCACTGGTACACGATGCGAGTTGACGGCAGGACGGCACGGCGATGACCACTGCGACGAAATGGGCGCTGGCGGTGGGTGTGCTCGCGCTCGCCGCGCTGATCGCTGTGCTGCCCGTGGTCTCCAACCGCGGCCCGGAGCTTCCCGCCGCGGACCTCGGGCCTGCCAGGGCGGCCGCCGCGCTGCAACCATGCCCCACCGGTGACAGCGGCTCGGTCGAGCAGCTGGCCGGTGTCGAGGTGCCATGCCTTGGTGACAGTTCCACCGTCGACCTCGGCAGCGCGCTGGGCGGGCAGGCCACCCTCGTCAACGTGTGGGCCACCTGGTGTGCGCCCTGCCGGGAGGAGCTGCCGCTGCTGGCCGCCTACGCGGCGGAGCCCGGTGCCGTGCGGGTACTGACCGTGCAGGTGCAGAGCAACGCCAAGGACGGCCTCGACCTGCTGACCCAGCTCGGCGTGCGCCTGCCGACCGTGTACGACGGTGAGGGCGCCTCGGGACCGGCGCGCGAGGCGCTGAAGGTGCCGCGGGCGCTTCCGGCGTCCTACCTCATCACCGCCGACGGGACGGTGCACTTCATCAGCAACCCACGGCTGTTCACCTCGATCGAGCAGATTCGTGCCGCCGTCGGAGCCGCCCGGTGAACGGGCCGCTGATCGACCCGGCCGACGCCCCCGCATGGCTGCGCGGGCTCGTTGAGCTCAGCGGTGGGCTGAGCTCGAAGACGTTCACCCGCTTCGCTGTGCCCACGGGCACGGCGGCCCGGCCGGCTTCCGTGCTGATCCTGTTCGGCGCGGACGGTGCCGACGGTCCCGATGTGCTGCTGCTGCGCAGGGCCGACACGCTCGGTGCGCATGCCGGGCAGGTCGCGTTCCCCGGCGGAGGTGCGGAGCCGCACGACGACGGGCCCGTGGACACCGCGCTGCGGGAGGCGGAGGAGGAGACCGGCGTCGACCCTGCCGGTGTCGCCCCGGTCGCCATCCTGCCCGAGTTGTACGTGCCGGTATCCGGTTTCGCGGTGACCCCGGTACTCGCGCACTGGCATGCGCCATCGCCGGTACACGCCGTTGACCCCGCCGAGACGGCGGCGGTGGCGCGCGTTCCGCTGGGGGAGCTGACCGACCCGGCCAACCGGTTCCAGGTGAGCAGGCCGGGTGTCGAGTGGAAGGGTCCGGCCTTCGAGGTTCGCGACATGTTCGTGTGGGGCTTCACGGCCGGTCTGCTCTCGGTCCTGCTCACTCTCGGTGGCTGGGAGCAGGAGTGGGATCACACGGATGTGCGGGACCTTGACGTAGCGTTGGCTCGACACGAGGCTCGCAGCCGCCGCGCGGAGTCGGCGCGGCCGGAGTAGGTGGCCTAGTAGGGAGAGACGTTGAACTGGGTCGATGTGCTGGTGATACTGCTGGCCGTGCTGGCGGCGATCTCCGGTGCTCGTCAGGGGGTGGTGATCGCGCTGCCAGCCTTCCTCGGTGTGCTCGGCGGCGCGATCCTCGGCATCCAGCTCGCCCCCATCATCATCGACTTCTTCCAGCAGCCAGCCGCACGCGTCGCGTTCGCCGTTGCCACGGTGGTGATCCTGGTGGCGCTCGGCGAGACGATCGGTGTCTGGCTCGGGAACAAGCTCAAACGCAGGATCCACTCGCCGAAGGTCTCGAGTGTGGACAGCGCGCTGGGCGCCGTTGTGCAGGGCGCTGTCGTGTTCCTGGTGGCGTGGTTGATCGCACTTCCGCTCACCAGTGTCGCGGCGATTCCGGGACTGGCCAGGGAGATCAACAACTCCGTCGTTCTCGGTGGCGTCAACACGGTGATGCCAGAACAAGCGCGTGGCCTGCCCGGTGACCTCCGCCAGCTGCTGGATGCGTCCGGCTTTCCGTCCATTGTAGACCCGTTTCAGAGGGCGCCCGTACGCGAGATCGGCCCGCCGAACGCCGCGTTGCAGAACAGCAGGGTCGTTCGCGGCATGCAGGACAGCGTGCTGAAGATCCGCGGCGTCGCGCCCTCGTGCTCGCGCTCGCTGGAGGGCAGCGGTTTCGTGATCGCGCCGGAGCGGGTGATGACCAACGCACACGTCGTCGCCGGTACCGACGAGGTTGCCGTGGAGACGGTCGACGGCCAGGAAAGCGCCCAGGTCGTCCTGTACGACCCGGAGACCGATGTCGCGATCCTCGCGGTGCCGGGGCTGACCGCGCGTGCACTCACGCTCACCGACCAGTCCGCGCAGGAGGGCGATGACGCGATCGCGCTCGGTTACCCGTTGGACGGCCCGTACACCGCGAGCGCACTGCGAGTGCGCCAGCGGATCAACCTGCAGGGCCCGGACATCTACGACGCCAACACCGTGCAGCGTGACGTCTACACGGTGCGCGGGCAGGTGCGCAGCGGTAACTCGGGTGGTCCGATGATCAGCCCGGAGGGGCGGGTGACCGGGGTTGTCTTCGGTGCGTCGGTGGAGGACCCGGAGACCGGGTTCGTGCTCACCGCCGACGAGGTGCGGGACGAGGTGGCGTCGGCACCGAGGCTGGACGCGGAGGTGAGCACCGGTCCCTGCACGGCATGATCAGCTGCCGCGCAGGAAGGCGACCAGTGCCTTCGTGGTGTGCTCTGGGTCCTCGAGCTGCGGGAAGTGGCCGATGCCGGGCAACGTCTCGAACCGGGAACGCGGTCCGAGCCATGGCGCCGAGTCGCGGGCTGTCGCGGGCAGGATGCAGGGGTCTGCCGAGCCGTGCAGCTGCAGGACCGGCATCCGCAGGCGCGCGTCGACGGCTTCGGTGAACCGCCTGCCCTCCCCGCGGAACTGCGAGCGGAAAGCCCAGCGGTAGTACTCCAGCGAACTGTGCGCCACACCGGCGACGAGCATCGCGTGCCGGAACGTGCCGGCGGTGCCGGCGAAATCGGCGCTGCGCCGCCACGCCTCTCCCGACCAGGCCCGCATCAACCGTTCCACCGCCGCGGCATCGTCCTTGACCAGCCAGCGTTCCGGAGCCATGGGTACCTGGAAGCGCAGCAGGTGCGCCATGGCCCGTGCCTGGCTGCCCCGCCTGCGCAGGACGGTGCGGGAGATCGCCGAGCGCAGCGCCAGCGGGTGCGCGCCGGAGACCACGCTGACCGAGCTCACCACTCGCGGATGCAAGGTCGCCGCCGTCCAGGCGAGCATGCCGCCCCACGCGTGGCCGACCAGGTGCGCCTGCCGCTCCCCGAGCGCGCGGACCAGCCCGGCGATGTCACCGGCGAGCGTCCACGCGTCATAGCCGCGGGGCGGCTTGTCCGAGTCGCCGTAACCGCGCAGATCGGCGGCGACAACACGGAACCCGGCTTCGGCCAGCGAGCGCAGCTGGTGGTGCCAGGTCCACCAGAACTCCCCGAACCCGTGAAGCAGCAGCACCAGCGGGCCGGTTCCGGCCTCGGCGACATGCAGCCGGATGCCGTTGGCGGAGACGTCACGATGCGTCCACGGGCCGGGCAGCCGGACGGTCGACGGATCGGGTGGCTCCACGGTCACCTGCGCCACTGTGGTCAGCGCTGCACCGGCGGGCCCGGCTCCGCAACGGCCGGCTCGGCCAGGCGCCGCGGGTTGAGGGCGGCGGCCGTCTCCTTCAGGCTGTCGATCGAGCGCTGTGGAGCCCTGACCTTCTTCCACTTCCGGTAGCCGAGGAAGCCGAACAGGCCTGCGCTGATCAGCATCAGCAGGAACACGATGCCGAACGCCGCCCAGCGCTGCAACCACTCGGACAGCAGCTCACCGAGGAAGAAAAAGAAGAAGAACGAGCTGTACAGCGCGATCACGCCGGCGACGGCGAAGAACAAGCTGCCCTTCGCTGCCTTCTTCGCCTCACCGACCGTTTCCGCCTTGACCAGCTCGACCTCGGCGCGGAACAGCGTCGAAAGGTGCTGCGTCGCGTCTTTGACGAGCGCACCGATCGACTGGGCGTCGGCCGTGGGTTCGTTGTCTTCGGACAGCGGGAGGTAGGGCACGGAACCCGCGCGATCACCGCCGACCGGATCGTTTTTGGGGCTGCTCACGGGCCTCATCGTGCCATGTGATCACTTAGCAGGCTCGGCAGGCGCGCCCCTGGCATGCACCTTGCCGCGCGCCAGCAGCAGCACGGCGGCGGTGAGCGAGGCGATCGCGGACGCGATCAGCACGGCCGTCTTGGCGAGCTCGGCTGCCTCGCCTTCCAGCGCGAGCTCGGCGATGAGCAGGCTCACCGTGAAGCCGACGGCGCCGAGCATCGACAGCGCGCCGAGATCCAGCCAGCTCAGCGAGCCGGGCAGCCTGGCCAGCCCCAGCCGGACGGCGAGGGCGCTCGCGCCCAGGATGCCCACTACCTTGCCCGCCAGGAGGCCGATGAGCACGGCGAGCGGGATGGCGTCACCGAACACCGCGGCGAGCGAGTCGCCGCTGATCGCGATGCCGGCGGCGAACAGCGCGAAGACGGGCACCGCCAGGCCGGCCGACCACGGCTGCAGCCGGTGCTCGAGGCGGACGGCGGGCGATTCGGCCTCGCCCTCGTCGGCACGGACGCGGGTGAGCAGGCCGAGCGCGACACCGGCGATCGTCGCGTGGATGCCCGCACCGTGCACGGCGCCCCACGCGATGAGGGCCAGCGGTACGTAGAGCCACCATGCGCGCACCCGCTTGTGCTGCAGGTAGGCGTAGAGCGCGAGCCCCGCCACCGCGATTCCGGCGGCGACGAGGCTGAAGGTCTCCGTGAACAACACCGCGATGACGACGATCGCACCGAGGTCGTCGACGACGGCCAGGGAGAGCAGGAAGACCCTGGCCGCGGTGGGCAGGCTCGAGGCGGTGAGGGCGAGCACCCCGAGCGCGAACGCGATGTCGGTCGCGACGGGGATCGCCCACGCGCGCTCGATGCCGGGCTCACCCCAGCCGATGCTGAGCGCGATGAGCGCAGGCGCGACCATGCCGCCGAACGCGGCGATGATCGGCAGCGCGGCGGCCTTGACGTTCGACAGCTCGCCGACCACCAGCTCGCGCTTGAGCTCGAGCCCCGCGACGAAGAAGAACAGCGCGAGCAGGCCGTCCTTCGCCCAGTCCCCAATGGACAGAGAAAGGTGCAGCGACTCCGGGCCGATGTGCAGATCGCGGATGTCCCGGTACACGTCGCCCAGTGGGGAGTTCGCCCACAGCAGCGCGATCGCCGTGGCGGCGAGCAGGATCATCCCGCCGGTGGTCTCGGTGCGCAGGAAGCGGGCGAACTCGGAAATGGCCACGGTGGGGCGGCGTTCGGTGCTCACGGGCGTCTCCAGGGGTCGGCGATTCGTCGACGCCGACCAGACTTCCCGGCACACCTACCATCGACCTTAGCTGCCGCGACGCATGACCCGAGAACCGGGCAGGTAGATCGTTTACCTACTGATAGCCTATCGCGTTGGTCGTTTTCGATCAGCGAGCACGTAGGGACCGATAGCCAGTGGAACCCACCGCCACCACACAGGCCAGCCAGGACACCCGGTTCTTCGGTCACCCGCGAGGGCTGGCGAATCTTTTCGGCGTCGAGATGTGGGAGCGCTTCTCCTTCTACGGCATGCTCGGCATCCTGCCGATCTATCTCTACTACTCGGTGGCCGATGGCGGGCTCGCGATGCCCAAGGCCACCGCGGTCGGCATCGTCGGCGCCTACGGCGGGCTCGTCTACCTCTCCACGATCGCCGGAGCGTGGATTGCCGACCGGCTGCTCGGACCGGAGCGCACCCTTTTCTACAGCGCCGTGCTCGTCATGATCGGGCACATCGCGCTCGCGTTGCTGCCCGGTGTGACCGGCATCGGTGTCGGCCTCGCCTGCGTCGCACTCGGTAGTGGCGGGCTCAAAGGCAACGCCACAGCGGTGGTCGGCACGCTCTATCGAGAAGGGGACGAGCGCCGCGACGCCGGTTTCACGCTTTTCTACATGGGGATCAACCTGGGCGCGTTCGCAGGCCCGCTGCTCACCGGGCTCGCGCAGTCCGAGGTCGGTTTCCACCTCGGGTTCGGGCTCGCTGCGATTGGTATGGCGATCGGCCTGATCCAGTACACCCTTGGCCGGAAGAACCTCGGCGAGCGGGCGAGTGTCGTGCCGAACCCGCTGCCGTCCTCCCGGTGGCCGCTGGCTGCCATGGTGCTCGCTGCGCTGGTGGCCGTGATCCTGCTGCTCGTGCTGTCCGGCGTGGTGACGTCGGCCAACCTGTCCGACGTCACGGTGTGGGTCATCGGCGCGGCATCGGTCGTCTACTTCGCGGTGATCCTGACCAGTCGGAAGATCACGCAGGTCGAACGCAGACGCGTGCTGTCGTTCATCCCGATGTTCATTGCCAGTGCTGCGTTCTTCTCCCTCTACCAGCAGCAGTTCACCGTGGTCACGGTGTACTCCGACGAACGGCTCAACCGGCACCTCTTCGGCTGGGAGATGCCGGTGTCCTGGGTGAACTCGGTGAACCCGGTGTTCATCATCGCGCTCGCGCCGATCTTCGCCGCACTGTGGACGAAGCTCGGCCCGCGCCAGCCGTCGACACCGATCAAGTTCGCGCTCGCCACGGTGCTGATGGGTTGCGCGTTCCTGCTGTTCCTGCCGATGGCGGGCGGCCACGGCAACACGAGTCCCGTGCTCGCGCTGGTCGGCGTCCTGCTGGTCTTCACGGTTGCCGAGTTGCTGCTCTCCCCGGTCGGCCTTTCGCTTTCCACCAAGCTCGCGCCGACGGCGTTCCGCACGCAGATGGTCGCGCTGAACTTCCTTTCGGTTGCGCTCGGCACCGCGCTGTCCGGCTCACTGGCGAAGTACTACAACGTCAATGCCGAAGCGGGTTACTTCGGCGTGGTCGGCGCCGTCGCGGTGGGCATCGGCCTGCTGATCGCCGCGGTGTCGCCGTTCGTGTCCAGGCTGATGAGCGGCGTGCGCTAAGTAGTTCTGATCAGGGTTCGATGATCGGGGTGGTCTGCGCGGAGGCGATGCGCCATGCGCCGTGGTCCTTGACCATGACGTAGGTGAGGCTGCCTTTTTCGGGAAGCCTTGCACCCGCGTCCTGTTTCAGTGCAGCGTCGCGCTTGTCTGATACGTGCTTGATGCAACTGACGATGGCGACGTCGGGGGTCGCGAAACGGATGTCCTCGATCTCGGTTCGTGTCAGTACGTGTGCCAACGGCGTGTCGAGTGCCCTTTTCATGTTGTGGTGGATGCTGTCCCTGCCGAACACCCGGCGTCCCGCGATGTTGACAACGAGCGAATCAGGGGCGTGCAGAGCAACGAACGGCTCGGGCTCGCTCTGGTACCGCTGCGCGTCCGCAACCACCTGCCGGATTGCCGTCGTGTCGTCATCTCGAATCGTGTCGTGAGCGCCGTGTTCCATGGTCTTTCTCCTTATGCGCATATCGGAGCAAAACGCTCCGTTTGAACACCAACCTACAATCGGAGTGATCCGCTCCGCAAGAGCTAAGATGATCGTCGATGACCGAGCACACCCGGAGAGCCCCTCGCCAAGCCGAGGCTGAACGCAACGACCGCGCCTTGCTGCAAGCCGCGCGAGAGGCGCTCGCGGCCGACGGGGCACATGCGTCGGTGGCCACGATCGCGGAGCGGGCGGGCGTCGGGATCGGGAGTCTGTATCGCCGCTACCGGAGCAAAGACGAGCTGTTCCAACGCCTGTGTGTAATCGCCCTCGAGGAGTACAGCGCCGCGGCCGAAGAAGGGCTCGCTCACGGTGACCCGTGGGAAGGTCTAGTGCATTACGCCATGGCCTCGATCGCGCGCGGCCCGGGCTCGCTTGCACCGATCGCCGGCACCATTACCGTCACCCCGGAAATGGCCGACAAGAACAAGCGTGCGGACGCGGCGGTCAAGGCACTGGTCGATCGCGCACACGCCGCGGGTGCGCTGCGGCCTGACGTCACCGCCGTGGACCTGGAACTGCTCATCGAACAGCTCGCCAAGTCGCCGCTACTCGACCAACTCAACAGGCAAGGGCGAACCGACCTGGCCGAAGCGGCCCTGAACGCCCGGACCCGCGTCACCGCCATCGCACTCGATGGCCTCCGCGCTCCGGCGCCGCACGTGCTGCCAGGAGACCCACCGGGATACGAGCTCTTCTCCGAACGGTGGACCAGTCCAGCCGATAGCGACCTCGTGCGCTAACTCGTTGTCACACCGAAGAGCAGGCCCACGAGGTAGGTCACGAGCATTGTCAGCGCACCGACGCCGACGTTGCGGGCGATGGCGTGGCCGGCGCGCGCGTTGCCGAGCCGCGCGCTCGTCCAGCCGGTGAGCGCGAGGCCGGCGATCACGGCGGCCACGCAGGCCCATATCCGTACCGGCGTGGGCGGCAGGATGATCGCGAGCAGTGGCAGCAGCGCGCCGGTCGTGAAGGCGACCATCGACGCGAACGCTGCCTGCAACGGGCTGGTGAGGTTCGCCGGATCGATGCCCAGCTCCGCTTCGGCGTGCGCCTGCAGCGCGTCGTTCGCGGTCAGCTCCTTGGCAACCCGGTTGGCCAGCTCGGGAGAGAGGCCCTTCGTCTCGTAGATCTCGGCGAGCTCGCGCTCCTCCGCCTCGGGCATCGTGTGCAGCTCGTGCGTCTCCAGCCGCAGCATCGCCCGCTCGGTGTCGCGCTGGGTGCTCACTGAGACGTACTCGCCGCCTGCCATCGACAGCGCGCCTGCGACCAGCCCGGCGATACCGGCGAGCATGAGCGCCGTGCGATCCGTCGTGGCACCGGCGACGCCGACCACGAGGCCTGCGACGGACACGATGCCGTCGTTGGCGCCGAGCACGCCTGCGCGCAGCCAGTTGAGCTTGCCGCTGAGGTCCTCGTGGTGCGGCTCACCGGTGTGCGGCGGCTGTGGTGCGTTCGTCACCGCCTCATTCAACAAGACGCAATGCCAGGTGAGGCAACGCAAACACTCCGGCGCGGGCGAGGCTGTCCGCGGCACGCCGGAATGGGGTCAGCGCTCCATTTCGGCGAGCGCCTGCTTGGCCTGCTCCAGCTGGGCTTCCAGCTCGGCGACCTTGGCCTGCTGCTGGTCCCGCGCGGCGTTGATGACCTCGTCGATCGGGGCGGAGAGGTCGGCGTGCAGTTCCTTCGCGGCCCGCGAGACCGCGGACGCCGGGATGTCCAGACCACGAGCGACCCACTTGCTGCCGTGCTTGAGCTCGGCCTGCCAGTCGCCGTCGGCGGTGCCGGTGACCGTGAGGGTCAGCTCGACAGTGCGGGTCTTGCGTGCGGCGGTGCCCTTGGGGCGGCCCCGCTTCGGCTTGCCCTCCTCGCCGGCTTCCGCAGCCGGTTCCTGCTCGGCGGCTTCCGCCAGTGGTGCCTCTTCGGTGACAGCCGCGCCGGCGAAATCCACCTGCGCGTCCGGAGTGATCGAAGTGTCCAAGCTCATGCGGGTGTCTCCCTGTCGGTGACGTCCGGCTACGACGACCGCCAATTGTAGAACACACGTTCGACAAAGGTCGGCGCGGGGTCGTGGTGTTTCTCGTGCGACGGCGATTGTTCCCGGCTGTCGGGACGGCTGACTATGTGGCCCTTCTCGCACTTTCAGGTGGGGGAATCCACGACCGAATGATCACTATCCGGGGGCTCTTCTCCGGAGCGTCACGACTATGCGCTGAACCGGAGGTTGCCTGGAGTGATTCGAAGTAACACGATCGTGTGATCCACTCCCGAGGCGCTGGCCTGCGCAAACGCGATGTTTGCCCAGTTGTGGGGCTCGCAGTGAGAAAGCAACGAGTTTGATCGCGGGTTCTTAACGGGTTAACAATGCGAATCATCTCGTGCGCAGTCAGTAGTTGTTGCTGTGCTCGTCGGCGCAGGCGTCGGGGTCTCCGCCTGCGCGCTACCCGTGTCCCTACTGCTTCAGGACAGTGATCGATGGATAGACGTGGCACCTTCCGCCTGCGCGGGAGGATTCGGTCGGCAAGGCTCGTTGCGGCTGGGAGTGCGGCGCTGCTGGCGCTGCTCGTCTCCGGATGTAGTGGCAGCGAGGAGCCGCAGGCCGTCGAGCCCGTGGCCGTCAGCCAGGAGGACCTGACCACCCTGCCCGACGCCACGACATTCGGCGACCTCGCGGGTGCGCCACTGGACCCGGGTGCCGAGAGCACCGGCAAGGTGCTGCACCCGAAGCAGGACCTGGTCGTCTACAAGTCCGTCAACGGCGAGCCGTTCGCGAAGCTGCCCTCGCGGCAGATGGGTTCGCCGACCTGGGTGCCCGTGATCGCCGAGCAGGAAGGCTGGGCGCAGATCCTGCTGCCGAGCCGCCCCAACGGGGCCAGCGGCTGGGTGCACACCGGCAGTGAGGTGGAAACGGCGCAGAACGATTTCGTGGTTACGGTCAACCGCGACGCGTTCGAACTCGAAATCACCGAGAACGGCCAGTCTCTCGGTAAATGGACAATCGGCATCGGTAAGGCGCAGTATCCGACGCCGAAGGGGCGTGCCTACATCATCGCCTCCATCGCGGAGACGGTGAACACCTACAGCCCCATCGTGCTTCCGCTGAGCTATCACTCGGACTCGCACGAAACATTCGGCGGTGGCCCAGGCACCGTCGGCATTCACACCTGGCCCGACGACAGTTTCGTTGGGCAGGCGAACAGTGACGGGTGCATCAGGGTGACGAAAGAGGCCCTCGACGAGCTCGTCAAGCTTCCGCTCGGCACGATCGTCAACATCGTCTGATTTCTCGATCGGAAGCAATTCAGCACTGGAAAGAACCGCTGAACGCGGTAATTGCTCGCAATACCTCGAAAGGTAGTTCATTGTCTAGAAAGTCTCTGGCCGTGTGTGGTGTCGGTGCGGCTTCCGCCGTCATGGCAGCCGGCCTGGTGTTCGCTCCCGCGGCTGCGGCCCAGGAGGAGCCCACGAACTCGGCGTACGCGATCGCCGCCACGGGTCTGCTCACGATCGACCCGACCCCCTACGTGGACGACTCGAACGGCGCCGCGGAGCAGTCGCTCGCCTCGCTGAACCTCCCCGGCAACCTGGTCGGGCTCGACCTGCTCAACGCACGCGCCGGTGAGGGCTACGCCAAGGCCAGCGTGGCGGACCTGCGGGTCGACGTCAGCTCGCTGGGCCAGCTCGGGCTGACCGAGCCGCTCGTGTCCGCCCAGGCCATCGAGGCCTCCTGCGAGGACGGCGTCGCCACCTCGTCGCTGGCCAGGGTCGCGGTCGCCGGTGTCACCGTCGACGTGACGGCGCCGCCGAACACCGGCATTGACATCCCCGGCCTCGCCTCGGTGCTGCTCAACAAGCAGGTCACCAACCCGGACGGCTCGGTGACGGTGACCGCGTTGTCGGTCAAGGTCAGCGAGCTGCAGACGCTCGACATCGCGTCGGCGACCTGTGCCCCGGCTGAGGACGATGACGACGACAACGGTGGCGGCACGCCGACCACCACCGCTCCGCCCACGACGACCCCCGGCAACGGTGGCGACGACGACGGTGACAACGGCGGTGACAACGGGGGCGACGACAACGGCTCCGGTACCGACAACGGCTCCGGTGGCAACAACAACGGCGGCTCGGGCACCCAGGCCGACGCGAACGGCAAGGCCCCGGTGCCGACCCCGGTCGCGGCCCACCTGGACGTGACCGGCTGATCGTCTGACCGGCAACGGCCACAAGAAATGCGGCCTTCACCCCGCCCGGGGTGAAGGCCGCATTTCTTTGCAGGCCGGGTGTCAGTCCTCGTCGCCGCGCGACTTCAGGCCGCTGGCGATGAGGTCCATGACTGAGCCGTCGGCCAGCGTGGTGACGTCACCGATCTGCCGGTTCTCCGCGACGTCCCGCAGCAGGCGGCGCATGATCTTGCCGGATCGGGTCTTCGGCAGTTCGGGCACCATCATGATCTGCCGTGGCTTGGCGATCGGCCCGATCTCCTTGGCGACGTGGTCCCGCAGGGCCTGGATGGCTTCCTCGCCGTGGGCCTGGTCCTCCGCGACGCCGCCACGCAGGATGACGAACGCGACGATGCCCTGGCCCGTTGTCGGGTCGGTCGCGCCGACCACGGCGGCCTCGGCGACCGTCGGGTGCGACACCAGCGCCGACTCCACCTCGGTGGTCGAGATGCGGTGACCGGAGACGTTCATGACGTCGTCCACCCTGCCGAGCAGCCAGATGTCGCCATCGTTGTCGTACTTCGCCCCGTCACCGGCGAAGTAGAAGCCCTGCTCCGCGAACCGCGACCAGTAGGTCTCCCGGTAGCGCTCGTCGTCGCCCCAGATCCCGCGCAGCATCGCCGGCCAAGGCTTGTCCAGCACCAGGTAACCGCCACCGCCCTTGCCGACCTCGTTGCCCTGGTCGTCGACGACCTTGCCCGAGATGCCGGGCAGCGGGCGCTGTGCCGAGCCGGGCTTGGTGCTGGTGACGCCAGGCAGCGGGGAGATCATGATCGCCCCGGTCTCGGTCTGCCACCAGGTGTCGACGATCGGGCAGCCGTTGGCGCCGATGTTCTCCCGGTACCACATCCACGCCTCCGGGTTGATCGGCTCACCGACGGAACCGAGCACCCGCAGCGACGACAGATCGAACTTGGCGGGGATGTCGGCGCCCCACTTCATGAACGTGCGGATCAGCGTGGGCGCCGTGTAGTAGATGGAGACCTTGTGGTTCTGCACGATCTCCCAGTGCCTGCCCTCGTGCGGGGTGTTCGGCGTGCCCTCGTACACGACCTGGGTCGCGCGGTTGGCAAGCGGCCCGTAGACAATGTAGGAGTGCCCGGTGACCCAGCCGATGTCGGCGGTGCACCAGTAGACGTCCTCACCTGGCTTGTGGTCGAACACCACGTCGTGGGTGTAGGCCACCTGCGTCAGGTAGCCACCCGAGGTGTGCAGGATGCCCTTCGGCTTCCCGGTGGTCCCTGAGGTGTACAGGATGTAGAGCGGGTGCTCTGAGTCGAACGCCTCGGGCGTGTGGTGGTCGGGCTGGCTGTCGACGAGTTCGTGCCACCACAGGTCACGGCCTTCGGACCACGGCACGTCGCCGTCGAGGTTGCCTGCGGTGCGCCGCACCACGATGACCTTCTCGACGGTCTCGGCCCCGGCGAGTGCCTCGTCCACGTTCGCCTTCATCGCCACGGCCTTGCCGCGGCGGAACTGCCCGTCGGAGGTGATGACGATCTTGGCCTCGGCGTCGTCGACCCGCTGCCGCAGCGCCGTTGGCGAGAACCCGCCGAAGACGACGCTGTGTGTGGCGCCGATGCGGGCGCAGGCCAGCATCGCGACGATCGCCTCGGGGATCATCGGAAGCTGGATGGCGACGCGGTCATGCGCGGTCACCCCGAGCGACACCAGCGCGTTCGCGGCCTTCGAGACCTCCCGCTGCAGCTCGGCGTAGGTGATGTCGCGGCTGTCGCCCGGCTCCCCGACCCAGTGGATGGCCACCTGGTCGCCGTGCCCGGCCTCGACGTGCCTGTCGACACAGTTGTAGGCCACGTTGAGCTTGCCGCCCACGAACCATTTGGCGAACGGCGCCTGCGACCAATCGAGCACCTGCGTCCACTTGGTGTCCCAGTGCAGGCGCTCGGCCTGCCGGGCCCAGAACGCCTCCCGGTCGGTGTCGGCTTCGGCGTACCAGTCGGCGGTCGCGTTGGCCTCCGCGGCGAATTCCTCACTCGGTGGGAAGGTACGGCTCTCGGTCAGCAGGTTAGCGAGTGCCGGCGACTGCTCTGTCATTGTGCAAGGCCCTCCTGGAAGGCGAATGGGCTACGTCCGCGGTGACGGATACGACGTTAGTACGGCACCTAAAAGGTTGCAGCCAGGTCGGGGAGGCGACAAGCACGACACGACGAGCGGCTGACGAGCGGTCGGACACAGGCGAATAGGCTCGCCGTACCGGCGGTCGGACCCGCCGGTGACCAACCGGAAGGGTCAGGTTCTCGACTCATGGCCGACGTGCTGGCGCCGCTGCTGGAACTCGACGGGGTCGCCGCGGCGGCGAAGACCGCGCAGGACGCCGTGTTCGCTGTGCACCGGCATCGTGCCAACCTGCGTGGTGGCTCGGCGACCGCCGCGGAGGCGTCGGTCCGCGCCGCACGGGCGTCGGCGGGTGTCGAGGGCGCAGATCCGGAACTGCCTGCCGAGGGCGCGGTCACGGATCCGGTGCTGGCCGGAGCCCTTCGTGCCGCACAGGCCACCGAGGCGCTGCTGCCGACCTGGCGCAGGGCGCCGCTGCAGGCACTCGCGCGGCTGCACGTCCTCGCCGCGGCCGATCTGGTCACCGAGCCTGACGAGCTGGGCCGCCCACGGGCTGTCGAGGACATCACGGCCCGGCTGGAGCTGCTCGCCCAGCTCGTCACCGGTGCGACGGCGGTGCCGGGCCCGGTGCTGGTGGCGGTGGTGCACGGCGAGCTGCTGGCACTGCGGCCGTTCGGTTCCGCCGACGGCGTGGTCGCCAGAGCGGCCGCGCGGCTCACCATGCTCGCGACGGGGCTCGATCCCAAGGCACTGACGGTGCCGGAGGTGACGTACTTCCGGCACGTGCGGCGTTACCGCGCGGCTGCGGAGTCGTTCGCCACCGGGCAGGCCGATGGGGTGCGGGAGTGGCTGCTGTTCTCGTGCGAGGCGTTGCAGGCCGGGGCCCGCGAGGCCAGGAGCATTGCCGACGCCGCGTCGGCGTGAGCAACGGTTCAAACGTCTATACGTTTACACCGCTGCAATACGGCGGCGTGTGATCGTCACATCGGCGGCGCACTGTGGGCTCACCCCGAGCGAGTCCAGGAGCGCCATGTACACACCCAACCGCCGTGCCTTTCTGCGAAACTCCGTGCGTGCCGCCGCCGTCGTCGGCGCGGGAGCCGGGCTGACCGGGATGCTCGCGAGCTGCGGTTCGCCCGGCGCGGCCTCCAGTGGCAGCGATCCGAAGGCGATCACTCTGCAGTCGGCGTGGATCAACGACGCCGAGTTCATGGGCTACTACATCGCCAAGGACGAGGGCTACTACCAGCGCGCCGGCATCGACTTCACCTACCTGTCCGGCGGTCCGAGCGTCATCCCGGAGAGCACGCTGCTCGCCGGCCGTGCCGACGTCGCGCTCACCACGCCAGACACCACGATCAAGGCCATCGCCGAGCAGAACGCGCCCTTCGTGATCATCGGCGCGCAGTACCAGAAGAACCCGCTCGGCGTCGTCAGCCTCGAGGGCAACGGCATCACGAAGCCGCAGGACCTCGTCGGCAAGCGGCTCGCCGTGCCGGACGTCAACCGGCTCGCTGTCGAGGCGATGTTCAAGATCAACGACATCCCGGTCGACGACGTGCGCATCGTGCCCTACGCCTACGACCCAACACCGTTGCTCAAGGGCGAGGTCGACGCCACGGTCGACTTCACCGTCAATATTCCTTACACGATCAGGCAAGCCGGCGGTGAGCCCACGTCGTTCCTGCTCTACGACGTCGGGTTCAAGATCTTCAACGACACGGTCGTGGTCACCCGCGATGTGTTGCAGAACAAGCGCGAGACACTCGTCGCGTGGCTGCGGGCCAGCCGCGAGGGGTGGCAACGCAACTTCGCCGACCCGACGGCGTTCCCGCCGCGCTACGCCGACAGCTGGTTCAAGGGCACTGGCCGCACCATCGACAACGAGATCTACTTCAACGAGCACAGCAAGCCACTCATCGAAGCAGGCGGCGGCGTTTTCGCCATGTCGGAGCAGGCGATCGCCGACTGCGTGGACTCACTGAAGCAGCTCGGCCTGGCAGCGACCCCTGAGATGTTCGACGCCTCCCTCATCGCCGAGCTATGAGCGCACCCCGTTCCCAGCTCGCCCGGCATGCCGGAGCGCCGCCGATCTACCAGCAGATCGCCGTCGCGCTCCGGGAGCTGGCACTGGCCCACCCGTGGGGTGACGACCAGCCGCTGCCGCCGGAGGGGCAGCTCATGGAGCGCTTCGGTGCGAGCCGGGGCACCGTGCGCAGAGCGACCGAGGAGCTCGTCCGCGCTGGGCTGCTACGTGCGGAACCCGGGCGGGGGACGTTCGTGGACCGGCGCACCCAGGTGCGGCTGGTCATCCACGACGCGCTCGCCGGCATCGCGCTGCCGGACAGCCGCTGGCATCTGGACGTCGATGCGTTCGTCCCCGATTTCGCCGGTTCGGCGCGCTGCCACGAGCTTCTGCGCGAGCTGCCCGCCTATCACGCCGCAGCCACCGTGTTCATCACGCCGGACAACAGCCTCGAACGGCTCCGCGCGCTTGCCCTCGACGACGGCAAGACCGTGCTGGTGCCGACGTTCGGCATGCGCAGGGGCATCGTCGCGCTCCGCCCGGACGCCGTGCCGCCCGCCGACAGGGAGCTCGCGGCAACGCTCGACGGCCTCGAACGCAAGGGGCAGCGCCTGACACTGGCGCAGCTCACCGACATCGGCGGTGTCGACCTGCTCGTCACCGGTGCCATGGCGGTGACCAGCCAGGGCGTGCACATCGGCGGCGGTCAGGCCTATCTCGACCTGGAGTGGGGCATTCTCACCGAACTCGGGCTGGCCGGGCAGGCCACCACGGTCGCCGCCGTGGTCCACCCGGTGCAGGTCGTCGACGCGCCATTGCGCCCGCAGCGGTTCGACCTGCCGCTCGACACGATCGTCACCCCGGACGGTGTGCTCGACACCGGTGCCGCCTTCCCCCGCCCGCACGGGATCACGTGGCAGGCACTGCGCCCTGACCTCGTGAACACCATCGCCTACCTCGCCGAAATGGAGCACCAGCATCATGCGCGCTGACGGCACGCAGCAGCACCGGGAACGCATCTGGGCGGCACTGCGCCGGGTCGGCAGGCCGGATTCCCGGTTCCACTGGGACTTCTCGTCCTTCATCGCCGACTTCGCCGGCAGCGACGCCGCGACCGCGCGCATCCTCCAGCTGCCTGCCTGGCAGCAGGCCGAGCGGGTGTTCATCACCCCGGACAACTCCACCGAACTGCTCCGCAGGGAAGCGATCAGGGCCGGCAAGACGGTGCTCGCGACCACCTACGGCATCCGGCGTGGCTTCCTCCAGCTCGATCCAGCCGACGTGCCGCCGCACGAGGTCAGCTACGCCGCCACACTCGACGGCCTCGACCGCTACGCCACCCCCACGCCGCTGGCCCGGCTGCGCGGCGGTGAACCGCTGCGGCTCCTGGTCACCGGCGGCTCCGCGATCAGCCGCAACGGCATTCGCTTCGGCAAGGGGCACGGGTACTTCGACCTGGAGTGGGCGATGCTGTCGGAGATCGGGCTGACCACCGGCGAGTCCGAGATCGTCGACATCGTGCACGACGCGCAGGTCGTCGACGAGGTGCTCACCGGCGAGCCGCACGACGTCCCTGTCGACTGGATCGTCACGCCAACGCGGACCATCCACGTGCCCGACCACGGCCGCGAACCGGGACGCGTTCGGTGGGAGCTGTTGCCAGGTACCGAGCACGAGCACCTGCCGCCCATCGAGGAGCTCAGGGGGCTGCTCGCCGAGGAGGCGCACTGATGAGCGGTGCTGTGTCAAGCCGCGGCAGTCAAGGTGACCACAACGCGCGCGCAGTGCCGTCAGGCCCGCTATCGGGGCGGCGGGGCGCCATTGAGGATGACGGGACCCGCGCTCGTCAGGAGCGCCCTGTCGACACGATCGCGTTCGCGCGCGAGCTGGCGAAGGCATGAGCGGTATCCACCTGAGCGGGGTATCCCATCGCTACCGCGCCAAAGGGCAGGAGGTGCACGCGCTCGACGGCATCGAGCTCGAACTGCCCGCTTCGTCGTTCACCGCGGTCATCGGGGCATCGGGCTGTGGCAAGTCGACCCTGCTGCGGCTGCTCGCCGATCTCGAGCACCCGACGGAAGGCACCGTGACTGTGCACGGCGATGCGCCCGCGTCGTTGCGCAAGCGCGGGCGCATCGGGGTGGCTTTCCAGGACGCATCGCTGCTGCCGTGGCGCGATGTGCGCCGCAACATCGCGTTGACCCTGCAGGCGTCGGGACGTAAACCGTCCCGCGAGGCCATCGACCGTCTCATCGCGCTGGTCGGGCTCACCGGGTTCGAACGCAGCCTGCCCGGGCAGCTCTCCGGTGGTATGCGCCAGCGCGTTGCCATCGCGCGTGCGCTGGCGATCGAGCCGGACCTGCTGCTGCTCGACGAGCCGTTCGGCGCGCTCGACGAACTGTTGCGCACCAGCATGAACGCCGAGCTGCAGCGGATCTGGCTGCGGCACCGGCACACCACCGTCATGGTCACGCACTCGATCTCCGAGGCGGTGTTCCTCGCCGATCAGGTCGTGGTGATGAGCCCGCGGCCAGGCCGGGTCACCGCGGTCGTGCACGTGCCGTTCGAGCGGCCCCGCGCCCCGGATCTCCTGCGCAGCACGGAGTTCCACTCGCTGTGCGACGAGCTGTCGGAACTGCTGGCCGCGCCGGCGAGCGCGGGAGCGGTGCCGTGACCCTCCGGCGGAGGGTGCTCGACGTCGTGCTGGCCGGGCTGGTCGTCGCGCTGCTGTGGGAGGTCGTCGGCAGGCTCGGGCTCATCGCCGGTGGCGCCTTTCCCGCGTTGTCGGCGATCGGGCAGAGCCTCGCGGCCGACTGGGCCGACTATCCGCCGCACCTGCTGGCCACCCTGCGCGTGGCCGGGATCGGCTTCGTCGCGGGCAACACGGTTGCCGTGCTGCTGGCCGTGCTCTTCGCGCTGGTGCCCGTGCTGGAGCGGGTCAGTCGCACTCTGCTGGTGACCCTGTTCTGCCTGCCGATCGTGGTCGTGGCGCCGATTCTCGGCGTCGCGTACGACGGTGACCAGCCGAAGATCATTCTGGCCGCGTTGTCGGTGTTCTTCCCGACCACGGTGTCCACCCTCGTCGGGCTACGTTCGGCGCCGGAGGGCGCACTCGCGGTCGTGCGCTCGGCGGGCGGCGGCCGGGTGCGGCAGTTGTGGCTCGTGCGGCTGCGCGCCGGGTTGCCGGGGTTGCTGGCCGGCTTCCAGGTCGCCGCGCCCGGCGCGCTGCTCGGCGCCATCCTCGGTGAGTTCCTCGGTGGGAGCACCGGGCTCGGCGTTTACCTGCTCGGTTCCATGGGCCGCGGCGAACCGGCGAAACTGTGGGCCATCGGGCTCGTGGCGACCACGGTGTGCGCCATCGGGTACGGGCTGTTCGCGGCGCTGCGCCGCTCGCTCAGGGGCACCGGCGAGCAGCTGGCCGTCGTGTCGCCGGACATGCTGGGCCGCGCAGGCGGTGGGCGCGCGGGCAGGGTAGCGGTGCTGCTCGCCGGGCTCGGCGTCGTGCTGCTCGCCTGGTACGCGTTCCTGTGGTCGACGGGCCTGCCCCGTCCGGTCGTCAACTCGCCGGTGGACCTCGTCGAGGGCCTCACTTCCTCGCCTGCCGCCGCGACCGCCCGCGAGCGCCTGCTGACCGGTCTGGGGGAGAGCCTGCCGGTCGCACTGCTCGGCGTGGTCGCGGGGCTGCTGGTCGCGTTGCTGCTCGCCGTGGCACTGAGCCAGTTCCCCGCCGTCGCGAGCACGGTGCTGCCGTTCGCGTTCGTCAGCCAGACCATGCCGCTGGTGGCGCTCACCCCGCTGCTGGCGCTGATCTTCGGCAGGGGGACGCTCACCACCGTCGTCGTGACGATCTCGGTGACGTTCTTCCCCAGTTTCGTGACGATCACCCAGGGCATCGCGGCCACACCGAAGGGTGCACTCGACGTGCTCAGGTCCGTCGACGCCGGGCGGTGGACGGTGCTGCGGATGGTGACGCTGCCACACGCGATGCCGCACCTGTTCGCCTCCGCGCGGCTGGCGGTGCCGAGGGCGCTGCTCGGCGTGGTCCTGGCCGAACAGCTGATCACCGGCACCGGGCTCGGCGGCGTGCTCGGCGAGTCCCGCGGCTACCTCGACTACCAGATGATGTGGACCATAGCGGCGGTGGTGG
>NZ_JBEYXW010000018.1:0-144874 GCF_040645195.1 Saccharomonospora sp. NPDC046836 | reverse complement strand
GGAGCCATGACGGAGTCATGGTGACCGACGACAACGCGGCGAGGCGCCATCTGGGCACCGCGCAGCCGGTACGCGATGGTTCTCAGACGCGCTCTAACGGCGGCGGGGACGCCAGACGACGAGGGCGTTCTCCTGGCGGACGGGCACGAGTTCCTTGCGGTAGGAGGCGTGCACCGCGGCCGCCGCCTGCTCGGCCGCGGCATAGGCGGATGCCAGCTCCTGGGTCAGCTCCGCGAGCCGGTGCTGCAGCGCCTCCACCTGGTTCTCCAGTTCGATGATCCGCTTGATCCCCGCGAGGTTGACGCCCTCCTCCTGGGACAGCCGCTGCACCTCGCGCAGGAGCGCGATGTCCCGCATCGAGTAGCGCCTGCCCCCGCCGGAGGTCCGGCCGGGACTCACGAGTCCCAGCCGGTCGTAGGAGCGCAACGTCTGCGCATGCAGCCCGGACAGCTGGGCAGCGACCGAGATGACGAAGACCGGCGTGTCCTCGTCAGCGCCATGCGGCATCCCGCTCGGGAACCCGGAACCGAACATCACGCTCCCCTGTCTCGCAACAGTGCAGTGATCTCCGGCCGCGGATCGTGCTTCGCGACCGACTCGGCATACTTCTCCAGCGCGGCCTTGGCCTTGCCGTCGACCTTGGCCGGGATGACCACCTGCAGGGTAACGAGCAGATCGCCCTGGGTGCCATCACGCTTCGTGATGCCCTTGCCACGCACCCGCAGCACCCGGCCACTCGCGGTGCCCGGCGCCACTTTCAGGGACACCTTCGCGTCCAGCGTCGGCACTGTCAACGTGGTGCCCAGCACCAGCTCGCTGAACTCGACGGGCACCGTGATCGTCAGATCGTTGCCGGACCGGCCGAACACCGGGTGCGGGTTGACGTGCACGCGCACGTACAGGTCACCCGTGGCGGCTCCGCCACGCCCCGGCTCGCCCTGACCGGCCAGCCGGATCCGCTGGTTGTCGTCGACACCAGCCGGAATCCGCACGGTCAGCGTCCTCGTCCGGTTGCTGATGCCCTCGCCACCGCACTCCGGGCACGGGTCGTCGACGATCGTGCCGCGGCCACGGCAGTCCCGGCAGGGCTCGGAGAACGCGAACGCGCCCTGGCTACGACTCACCAGCCCCGAACCGGCACAGTTCGGGCAGGTCCGCGGGCTGGTACCGGGTTTCGCCCCGTTGCCGCCGCAGGTACCGCAGGCGCCCGGGCTGGACAGCCGCAGCGGCAACGTCGCGCCCTTCACCGCCTCGGTGAAGTCGATGCGGACGTCGGTCTCCACATCGGCGCCCCGCTGACCACGAGTAGCGGTGGTCCCACCGCCACGCCGGCCGAACAGATTGCCGAGCATGTCGCCGAGGCCCCCGAGGCCACCACTGGCGGTGCTGGTCTGGTTGAAGATGTCGCCGAAGTCGACCCCGCCCGTGCCGGTGCCGCCCCCGCCGGGGAAGCCGAAACCACCGGGCCTGCCCGAGCCGAACAGCCGGCGGGTCTCGTCGTACTCCTTGCGCTTCTCCTGGTCGGAGAGCACGCCGTAGGCCTCCGAGACAGCCTTGAACTTCTGTTCGGCCCCTGCGTTTCCGGGGTTGGCGTCGGGATGGTTCTCCCTGGCCAGCTTCCGGTAGGCCTTCTTGACCTCGTCCGGTGAGGCGTCGGAGGAGACGCCCAGCTCCCGGTAGAAGTCCTTACCGATCCACTCCCTCGCGTTGGTCATCGGGCGTCCCCTCCTTCCTCCTGCTGGTCGTCAGCGTGCGGTCTCATCGGTATCGATGGGCAGCTCCCCGCCCACCGGCGGGTCGATGGGCTGCTCCGCGGCGGCGGGTTCGTGGTCGGTGACACCCACCAGCGCCGCGCGCAGTACCCGGTCGGAGAACCGGTAACCCCGGCGGAGAACGGTGGTGACGGTCGGTTCGGTCACGTCGGGGGACGTGCTGTGCTGAACGGCTTCGTGCACGCTCGGGTCGAAGGGCTCGCCCTCCTTGCCGAACGATTCGAGACCCGCTCGCTCCAGCGCGCCCACCAGCTTGTCCGCGACGGCCTTGAACGCACCGGTCAGGTCGCCGTGCTGCTCGGCACGCTCGAGATCGTCGAGCAACGGCAGCAGGTCGTTCACCACCGACGCCTTGCCCGCGATGGCGACGACCTCGCGGTCGCGCTCGACACGCCTGCGGTAGTTGGCGTACTCGGCCTGCAGGCGCTGCAGGTCCGCGGTGCGCTCCTCCAGCTGCTTCTCGAACTCCGAGGCAGGTGCCGGCGGCTCAGCGGCAACCGTCTTCTCCCCGGGAGCAGCGCCAGGGGCGCCCGCCTCGGCGGGCGCCTCCTGCGACTGCTCGGTCACCGGCTTGCGAAGCTCACCGGTTTCCGGGTCGATCTTCCGGCGATCCCGCACGACCACTGGCTCCTGGACTTCCTGTCGTTCGGTTTCGTCGTAGTGCTCGGTCACTTCTTGTCGTCCTCGTCGACGATCTCGGCGTCAACCACGTCGTCGGCCTTGGCCGAGCCGGCGGTGTCCCCGGCCGGGCCGCTCTGGCCGGTGTCGGCACCCGTGGCACCCGCCTGCGCGCCGGTGTTGGCGTACAGCGCCGTCGCCAGCTCCTGGGACGCGGAGTTCAGCTTCTCCATGGCGTCCTTGATCTTGCCGGTGTCGGTGCCCTTGAGCGCCTCGTTGGCGTCGTCGATCGCGGTCTTGACCTTGCCCTTGAGGTCCTCGGGCAGCTTCTCGTCGTTGTCCTTGACGAACTTCTCGGTCTGGTAGACCAGCGTCTCGGCCTGGTTGCGGATCTCCGCCTCCTCGCGACGCTTCCGGTCCTCCTCCGCGTGCGCCTCGGCGTCCTTGACCATCCGGTCGATGTCCTCCTGCGGCAGCGCGGAGCCACCGGTGATGGTCATCGACTGTTCCTTGTTGGTGCCGAGGTCCTTCGCGGTCACGTGCACGATGCCGTTGGCATCGATGTCGAAGGTGACCTCGATCTGCGGCACGCCACGCGGTGCCGGCGGGATGCCGGTCAGCTCGAACATCCCGAGCTTCTTGTTGTGCGCGGCGATCTCACGCTCACCCTGGAAGACCTGGATCTGCACCGACGGCTGGTTGTCGTCCGCGGTGGAGAAGATCTCGGAACGCTTGGTCGGGATGGTGGTGTTGCGCTCGATGAGCTTGGTGAACACCCCGCCCTTGGTCTCGATGCCCAGCGACAGGGGCGTGACGTCGAGGAGCAGGACGTCCTTGACCTCACCCCTGAGCACACCGGCCTGCAGCGCAGCGCCGACGGCGACGACCTCGTCCGGGTTCACGCCCTTGTTCGGCTCGCGGCCACCGGTCAGCTCCTTGACCAGCTCGGTCACCGCGGGCATCCGGGTCGAACCACCGACGAGCACGACGTGGTCGATCTCGCCGACCGAGATGCCTGCGTCGCGGATGACGTTGTTGAACGGCTGCCGGGTGCGCTCCAACAGGTCGTTGGTGATCCGCTGAAGCTCCGCGCGGGACAACGTCTCGTCGAGGAACAGCGGGTTCTTGTCCGCGTCCACCGTGATGTAGGGCAGGTTGATGTTCGCACTGGAGGAGCTGGAGAGCTCGATCTTGGCCTTCTCCGCGGCCTCCTTGATGCGCTGCATCGCCATGCGGTCCTTGGTCAGGTCGATGCCGCTGCCCGCCTTGAACTTCTCCACCAGCCAGTCGACGATCCGCTGGTCCCAGTCGTCGCCACCGAGGTGGTTGTCACCACTGGTCGCCCGTACCTCGACCACGCCCCCGCCGATCTCCAGCAGCGAGACGTCGAAGGTGCCGCCACCGAGGTCGAAGACCAGGATGGTCTGCTCCTTCTCGCCCTTGTCAAGGCCATAGGCCAGGGCCGCGGCAGTGGGCTCGTTGACGATGCGAAGCACATTGAGGCCCGCGATCTGGCCGGCCTCCTTGGTGGCCTGCCGCTGCGCGTCCTCGAAGTACGCGGGGACTGTGATGACGGCGTCGGTGATCTCCTCACCGAGGTAGGCCTCGGCGTCGCGCTTGAGCTTCATCAGCACGCGCGCGCTGATCTCCTGCGGCGTGTATCGCTTGCCGTCGATCTCCGGCGACTTCCAGTCCTCGCCCATGTGCCGCTTGATCGACCGGATGGTGCGGTCCACGTTGGTGACCGCCTGGTTCTTCGCGGGCTGCCCGGTCAGCACCTCGCCGTTCTTGGCGAAGGCGACGACGGACGGGGTGGTCCGCGAACCTTCCGAGTTGGCGATGACCGTCGGCTCGCCGCCTTCGAGGACTGCGACGACCGAGTTGGTCGTGCCGAGGTCGATGCCGACCGCTCGCGCCATGTGTGTTCCCTCCTGCGTACTACTTACGTCCAACTTGTAACCGGACCCTCGCATGACCGTCAATCCGGACTTGAGCCGGGTCCGCTCAATCTTCCTGCTTTGCCCAACGAGCGATGCACTCGCCTTGTTCCCGGCGGGTTCACGCGCCGTGCACGACGACGTCGCCGCTGTCGGTGGTGAGGTCGAGCAGCCGGCTCGCGGCCGGGTCCTGGACCACTCCGATCTCCCGGTTCCCCGAGTCGGTGCTGCCCTCGACGCGGTAAGCACCCGCCGGCACGGTGACCTGCAGGCTGCCGCTGTCGACCAGTGCACGGACGTTGCGGCTCTCCACGAGGGAAAGCTCCACGTCGCCGGAGTCCACGGTCACCTCCACGTCGCCGCGGAGCCGCTCACCGCGGACGCCGCCCGAGTCCGCCGTCACGCGGACATCGCCGACCCCGTCCACCACAAGGTGACCCGAGTCGAGCGTGCCGCCGACCGTGACGCCACGAGGCACGATGACCTCGTAGTCCACCGAGCAGAACCTCCCGCAGTCGGCGAGCGTGAGGGTGCCGTTGTCCAGGGTGTACGACCGGTCCGGTTCTCCGAAGCGGTAGCGGAACTCCTGCCGGATGGTGGTCTGCCGAGCGTCGTCGTCGGTTCGGATGACGACATCGCCGCTGTCCATGGCCAGTTCGATGGCCCGGACCGGGTCGGTCTCCGTCGCCGTCTCCTCGGCCGACGACTGCCCCGTCCAGCCGAAGGCGATCATCGCACCAACCGCGATGAACGCCACCCCGCCGACGGCCAGCCCAACGCGCCCCATGTGAGTCCTCCCGCCGCAACTTCCCTGCGCAGCACACGCTATGGCCTCGGCGGGTGCCGAGCATCGGGGCGAACCCCCGAATCGACCCTGAGGCTGTCCCTACCTTTCGCGCCGCCGAACTGCCCCGCTGTCACTTGGTTGTGTCTCATAAGCGGCGGAGCCGCTTGCGGGGGTACGCAGCCCGCACCGTCGCGGGTTCTCAGCCGCCTTCTCGCGAGGACAGCGACGACGTGGTGAATTGGGCATTCATGAGGAGGCGATCCCGGAGTGAGAAGGCGGCTGAGGTTCCGCCACCCGCACCGTCACGCAAGCCACTTTCAAAACACTAGCCTCTGCACTGAGGACATGTGATGGAGGAGGACCAGGACTGATGACCCAGGCTCAGAACCCGTACGACTCGCTGCCGCCCGTGCCGTCGTTCACGCTGCGCAGCAACGACATCGCCGAGGGGGAGACGCTCCCCACGCCGCAGCTGAGCGGCATCTTCGGCGCAGGCGGCCAGGACTTCTCACCGCACCTCGCCTGGTCCGGCTTCCCCGCCGAGACCAAGAGCTTCGCGGTCACCTGCTTCGACCCCGACGCGCCCACGGGCAGCGGCTTCTGGCACTGGGCCGTGTTCAACATCCCCGCCTCGGTGATCGAGCTGCGCTCGGGTGCCGGCGACGCGAGCGGCTCGGGGCTGCCCACGGGTGCCAGGACGCTCGCCGGTGACGGCGGTGTCCGTCAGTACCTCGGCGCCGCGCCGCCGCCCGGCCACGGCCCGCACCGCTACATCTTCGCGGTGCACGCGCTGGACGTGGACTCGCTCGACGTCGGTGAGGACGCCCGCCCTGCGCTGCTCGGCTTCACCATGTTCGGCCACACGCTCGCCAGGGCGACCCTGACCGCGACCTACGAGAACAAGGGCTGACGAGCGGCAGTTGAAGGCCACCCCGACCTGCGGGGTGGCCTTCATTGTGCCCGGCTACCGGGGCTTCAGCAGGTAGTCCACGACCGGCCGGAGCTCCTCGGCCGTCGGCGGTTCGTCGTCGATGAGGCCCTGGATCAGCAGGCCGTCGATACCGGCGAGAAAGACACGGAAGGCGACCTCGTCGTCGTGCCGCACCATCGAGGTGAGCACGTCGAGCCAGCGCCGGGCGGCAGGCCGCAGCTCGGGTCGCCGGGAAGCGAGCAGATAGAGCTCGTATTCGGCCATCGTGCGCCCGCGTTGCGGACCGAGCGCCTCGGCCAGCAGGCCGGCCACCTCCTCGGCCCCGCGACTGCCCCGCGAACGGGCGCGGTCGATCATCCAGTACACCTCGGTGGCCATGTCGCGGGCGCAGGTGATCAGGGTCGCGATCAGGAGCTCGTCGAGACTCGCGAAGTGGTACGTGGTGGAGGTCGTCGGGACACCGGCTTCCTTGGCAACCGTGCGGTGAGTGACACCGGCGACGCCGTCGCGTTCGATCACCCGCAGCGCCGCGTCGATGATCTCCGCGCGCCGCTTGTCACCGCGGGCCTTGCGCCCGTCGACCTGCTGTCTGACCATGCAGGCGAGAGTATCTGAACGATCGTCCCAGTAGCAGCGAGTTTTCCACCACATCGGTGGGACTCGAAGCCCGCAAATCGGTTACTGATCAGTAAGAAGGGTTAGGCTCCCGACACCCACCGCGAAGTCCCGAACCGAAAGGCCCAATCATGGGTGCATTGCAGATCACGCTCGGCGTGATCGGCGTTGCCGTCAGCGTTGTCGCTTGGGGTGTCTTCGTATACGGCGTCGTACGTCAGATACGGATCATCCGACTCGGTCAGCCAGACGCCACACGCAACGGCCCGTTCGCCCCCCGCCTGCGCACACTCATCACCGAGTTCGCGGCACACACCAGGATGAACAAGCTCCGTCATGTCGGACCGTGGCACTGGCTCGTGATGTGGGGCTTCCTGCTGGGCTCCGCCGCCCTCTTCGAGGCCTACGGCGAGACGTTCAACCCGCACTTCGCCTGGCCGGTGATCGGCCACTGGGCGCCGTGGCAGCTCCTGCTGGAACTGCTCGGCCTCGGCACCGTGCTCGGTGGTATCGCGCTGGCGATCATCCGGCAAGCCAACCACCCGCGCCGCGCCGACCGGCAGTCCCGCTTCGCGGGCTCCAACTTCGGGCAGGCCTACTTCGTCGAGGCCGTCGTGATCATCGAGGGCATCGGCATCCTCGGCGTCAAGGCCTTCAAGATCTCCAGCGGTGTCGAGGACCCGGCGCTCTGGTCGAGCTTCGTCACCCAGCCGCTCGCGCAGATACTGCCCACCAGCACCGCCGCGGTGTCGATCATGGCGTTGATCAAGCTGCTGTCCGGCATGATCTGGCTGTACGTAGTGGGTACCACGCTCACCATGGGCGTCGCCTGGCACCGGTTCAGCGCGTTCTTCAACATCTACTTCAAGCGCGAGGCCGACGGCGGCGTCGCGCTGGGCAAGCTCAAGCCGATGATGAGCGAGGGCAAACCGCTCGACTTCGAGGAGGCCGACCCGGAGAAGGACGTCTTCGGTGCAGGCAAGATCGAGGACTTCAGCTGGAAAGGCTGGCTGGACTTCTCCACCTGCACCGAGTGCGGTCGCTGCCAGTCGCAGTGCCCCGCGTGGAACACCGGCAAGCCGCTTTCGCCGAAGCTGGTGATCACGCAGCTGCGTGACCACGCCTACGCGAAGGCGCCGTACCTGCTCGCGGGCGGCAAGAAGGACATGGCCGGCGAGGAGATCGGGCTGACGGGCGACAACCCGTATGCCGGCATCGACGTGCTCGCCATCGCCGAGGCGGAGCGCCCGCTCGTCGGCGCAGGCGACGACGGTGGCGTCATCGACCCCGACGTGCTGTGGTCGTGCACGACCTGCGGCGCGTGTGTCGAGCAGTGCCCGGTGGACATCGAGCACGTCGACCACATCGTCGACATGCGCCGCTACCAGGTGATGATCGAGTCGAACTTCCCGACCGAGCTGAACACGATGTTCAAGAACCTGGAGAACAAGGGCAACCCGTGGGGCCAGAACGCCAAGGACCGGCTGGCCTGGGCCGAGGACCTCGACTTCGAGGTACCCGTGTTCGACGGCGAGTTCGGCGACGCCGAGTACCTCTTCTGGGTCGGCTGCGCCGGCGCGTTCGAGGACCGCGCGAAGAAGACGACCAGGGCCGTGGCCGAGCTGCTGCACATCGCCGGGGTCGGCTACAAGGTGCTCGGCCCGGAGGAGACCTGCACCGGCGACCCCGCGCGGCGAGCCGGCAACGAGTTCGTGTTCCAGATGCTCGCCCAGCAGAACGTCGAGGTGCTCAACTCGGTGTTCGAAGACGTCGACCAGGCCAAGCGCAAGATCGTCGTGACCTGCGCGCACTGCTTCAACACGCTCGCCAACGAGTACCCCGACCTCGGCGGGCAGTACGAGGTCGTGCACCATACCCAGCTGCTCAACCGGCTGGTGCGGGAGAAGCGGCTCGTCCCGGTGGCGCCGATCGCCGAGGACGTCACCTACCACGACCCGTGCTATCTCGGCAGGCACAACAAGGTCTACGAGGCACCGCGTGAGCTGGTCGGTGCCTCCGGCGCCACCCTGCGGGAGATGCCACGGCACGCCGACCGTTCCCTGTGCTGCGGCGCCGGCGGCGCGCGCATGTGGATGGAGGAGCGGATCGGCAAGCGGATCAACGTCGAGCGGGTCGACGAGGCGCTCGGCACTGCCCCGTCCAAGATCGCCACGGGCTGCCCGTTCTGCCGCGTGATGCTCACCGACGGCGTCACCGCACGGCAGAGCGACGGCAAGGCGAGCGAGAAGGTCGAGGTCGTCGATGTCGCCCAGCTGCTGCTGACGGCGGTCAAGCGGGGCCAGCCAGCCGGACCGGCTCCGCTAGCCGTCGGCTCCGGGAAAGCCGCACTGGCAGAGCAGGACTAGGAATCTGACAAAAAAGGGGGGCCGGCGCTGCGCTGGCCCCCCTTTTTGTCCATAGTGGACCGTACCTGCGGGCTGGACATCGCGAGTAGCATGGGCCGACCTCGGGTCGACGTCGCTCGCGAGGCCATGGCAGCAGCAGGCGAGGCGGACACAGCGTGGGCATGGGCACCACCGACGACGAACGGAACGACGCCGACGACACGGCCGTCGGCCGCTCCGGTGCGCGCTTTCCTTCCGCGAAACAACGCAAACGCTTTCGGGACGTGGAGCCGGAGCCATCGGAAAACGACGAGAGCGAGCGCAACACCACGGACTCGCGTGGCCGCAAGTCCAGGGTCGGCCGCTCAGGTGCGCGCTTTCCCTCCGCCAAACTCCTCGACAAGCTGGCTGACGACGAGCCAGAGGAGCTGCCGGAGCCCGAACCCGCAGAACCCGCAGAACGCACCGAACGAGTCTTCGCCGAGGCAGAACAGCCGGAGGAGCTCGAGCAGTTCGACCCGCTGGAACAGCACCGGCTCAGGGTGCGGCCGTACGTGCTGACCCGGGGCCGCACCCAGGCACGCCAGGACCTGGCCGTGGAGACGCTGATCTCCACCGACCCGCAGGCGCCGTGGAACAGCGAGCAGCTGAGCTCCGAATACCAGGCAGTACGCAGGCTGTGCATGCAGCCGCGTTCGGTGGCCGAGGTCGCAGCACTGCTGGCGGTGCCACTGGGTGTCGCGCGGGTGCTGCTGAGCGACCTGGCCGAAGCCGGGCTGGTCCACGTGCACACCACCACAGCCAGCTATGCCGGGCGTCCCGACTACGTCCTCATGCAGCGGGTGCTGGAGGGGCTGCACCGCCTCTGAGGGTTGCCCGAAGCAGTGAATCAGTGCTTCACTTCTTGAGTGGTGTACCGGCGCACCCCCAGGATCCAGGCCCGCATGGACTCGCAGCGGGGCCAGATTCTCGACGCCGCACTCGAGCTACTGGCCGAGCGCGGCTACGCAGGCTGCTCGATGGCGGCCGTCGCCGCGCAGGCGGGCATCGCCACGGGCAGCGTCTACCGCCATTTCCCCGGTAAGGCAGAGCTGATCGTCGAGCTGTTCCGGCTCGTGGTGACTCATGAGGTGGCGGCCGTCGAGCGCGCCGCGGAGCAGCCTGCGGAGATCCCGGCGCGGATCGTGGCCGTCGTCGAGACGTTCGCCGGCCGCGCGCTCAAGGCTCCGCGGCTTGCCTACGCACTGCTGGCCGAACCCGTCGACGCGCCTGTCGAGGCGGAGCGGCTGGTGTTCCGGCACGCGTTCCGCGACGTCATCGCCCGCTGGGTCCGCGAAGGCGTGCGTGCCGGCGTGCTCCCAGCGCAGGACGCCGAGATCACTGCCGCGGCCATCGTCGGCGCGACCGCCGAGGTCTTGATCGGCCCCCTCACCACCGACAACACCGACGCCGTGCCCGAGCTGTGCACGTTCACCCTTCGCGCGCTAGGAGTGCCAGGATGAGCCCTACCCATGAGGTGACCAACCAGGTTCCACCGCTGGTCGACTACGACGTCGCGGCGGATGCCACACTGCTCGACGGCCTGCGCCGCGAGGGCGCGGACTGGGCCGAGGCGGAGGTGCACGCGCTCGGCGTGCTCGCCGGCACCGAGCGCGTGCAGGAGTGGGGCAGGCTGGTCAACGAGAACCCGCCGAAGCTGCGTACCCACGACCGGGTGGGCAGGCGCATCGACGAGGTCGAGTTCCATCCACATTGGCACGACCTGATGGACGTCGCGGTGTCCCACGGCCTGCACGCAACGCCATGGCGGGAGAACCGGACGGGCGCCCACGTCGCGCGTGCCGCCAAGTTCTACGTGTGGAGCCAGGCGGAGGCAGGGCATTCCTGCCCGATCTCGATGACGTACTCGGCAGTGCCGGCCCTGCGGCACAACACCGACCTGGCCACGGCCTACGAACCGCTGCTTGCCGCGCCGGTCTACGACTACGGGCTGCGCGAACCGACCACGAAACGCGGCCTGATCGCCGGGATGTCGATGACCGAGAAGCAGGGCGGCTCCGACGTCCGTGCCAACACCACGAGCGCGCGCCCGGCTGGCGACGGCAGCTACGTGATCAGCGGACACAAGTGGTTCACCTCCGCCCCGATGTCGGATCTGTTCCTCACGCTCGCGCAGGCGCCGGGTGGGTTGTCGTGCTTCCTGCTGCCAAGGGTGCTCCCGGATGGCACCCGCAACCGCATCCACCTGCAACGGTTGAAGGACAAGCTCGGCAACCGCTCCAACGCCTCCGCCGAGATCGAGTACGACGAGGCGATCGGCTGGCTGGTCGGTGAGGAGGGCCGGGGCGTCCGCACGATCATCGAAATGGTCAACAACACCCGGTTGGACTGCGTGCTGGGCAGCGCTGCCGGGCTGCGGTACGGCGCCGTGCGCGCCGCGCATCACGCCGCGCATCGCAGCGCGTTCGGTGCGCCGCTCGCCCAGCAGCCGCTGATGACCAATGTGCTCGCTGACCTGGCCGTCGAGTCGGAGGCCGCAACCATGGTCGCGCTGCGGCTGGCCGGAGCCAGCGACCGTGCCGCCGCCGGCGACCGGCAGGAGGAGGCGTTCCGCCGGCTCGCCCTGGCGGTGACGAAGTACTGGGTGTGCAAGCGGGCGCCCGCCCACGCGGCCGAGGCGCTCGAATGCCTCGGCGGCAACGGCTACGTGGAGGAGTCCGGTATGCCGCGGCTGTTCCGCGAGTCGCCGCTGTCGTCGATCTGGGAGGGCTCGGGCAACGTCGCCGCGTTGGATGCGGTCCGCGCGATGGCCAAGCAGCCCGATTCCGTCGAGGCGTTCTTCACCGAGGTCGAACAGGCCGCGGGCGCCGATTCCCGGCTCGACGACGCGATTGCGCGCGTGCACAAGGAGCTGGCGGATCTGGCCGATGTCGAGTTCCGCGCGCGCCGCCTGGTCGAGACACTCGCGCTGGTGCTGCAGGGCTCGCTGTTGGTGCGCTACGGCGACCAGGCTGTCGCCGATGCCTTCTGTGCGTCGCGGCTCGGCGGGGACTGGGGCATCGCGTTCGGCACGCTGCCGCCCGGGGTGGACACCCAGACGATCGTGACCAGGGTGTCGCCCGGGATCTGACGGTTGAGGGAACCGGCCGCCAGCAGATCGATGAGTTCCGGGTCGCGCGGAGGTCACAGTCTGCAGGAGCGCTGGCAGATTGACGCGCTCGTACCCGAAGGAGACGCATGGCAAAGCTCATCTACTCGATGATCACCTCGCTCGACGGCTACGCCGAGGCGGCGGAGGGCGACCTCGGCACCGGGGCCGAGGTAGAGGAGGTGCATACCTTCATCGGCGACATCTTCCGCCCCGTCGGCACGTACCTCTACGGCCGACGGATGTACGAGACGATGGTCTTCTGGGAGACCGCGCACAAAGAGCCCGACGTGCCTCCGCACATCCTCCAGTACGCCCGCGACTGGCAGGCCGCGGAGAAGATCGTGTACTCCACGACGCTCGAGTCGGCCTCCAGCGCGAAGACCAGGATCGAGCGGACCTTCGACCCGGACGCGGTGCGCAAGCTCAAGGCCGAGGCCGATCACGACCTCAGCGTCGACGGCCCGAACCTCGCGGCCCAGGCGATCGCGGCCGGCCTGGTGGACGAGTACCACCTGTTCATCACCACGAGCGTGGTCGGCGGCGGCAAGCGGTTCTTCCCCGACGGCGTGCGCCTCGATCTCGAACTGGTCGAGCAACGCGCCTTCGACACCGGACTGATCTACGCGCGCTACCAGACCCGCTGAGCCCCACCGGTCGGTGACGCTGCCAGCGAACCGTGGCACGTGAGACCGAGCCGCAGGCGAGAAGCGGGACGCCAGGGCCTAGTAACCGAAGGCCTGCGTCCAGTACCAGCCATTGGCGTTGAGGCCGACCCCGATCGCGGTGATGTCGCAGTTCAGGATGTTGCGGCGATGCCCATCGGAGGACATCCACGCGTCCATGACGGCCTGCGCGCTCGACAGACCCATCGCGATGTTCTCCGCGGCGGGCCGCGGGTAGCCGTGCTGGCGCATGCGCTTGTCGAACGACGTCCCGTCCTGCGAGGTGTGGTCCAGGTACTCGTTCTGGGCCATGTCGTCGCTGTGCGCCTGCGCGGCCGCGGCGAGCCTGCTGTCGATGGTGACGGCCGCGCAGCCTGCATCCGCCCGTTCGGCGTTCACCAGACGGACCACCTCGGCCGTCGGGGAGGCGCTGCTGGCCGGGGGCTCCGAACGCCCGCTGGGGGACGCGGGAGGCTCGTTCGTGGTCGGTGCTGGGCTCTCCTCGCTGGACGGGGTGTCCTGGGTCGTCGTCGCATCCGCCGGTTGCTCGCTCGGCGGTACCTGCGCGACCGAGGACGTCGAGGTCGACGGGGTAGGCCGTGGCGGCTCCGTTGCCTCTCCGGTGGTGGCGCCGCCCGTCGTCGTCTCCGTCGTGGGTTCCGTGCTCGACGTCAGCGAGGACGCCGGGCTGGTCCTGGATGGTTGGGCCGTGCGGTTGAGGGAGTCACCGCCGTTCTCGTCCGGCAGCGCCACAGCCGACGCGCTGCCGGACGGACGCAACCACAACAGGTGACCGCCCGCTGCAACAGCGACACCCAGAAGAACACTCAACATCACCAAAAGTGATCGAATTCGTGAACTCGGGGTAGACACAAGAGCGGAAACTACCACCAAAGCGTGAGTTATTGAACCGTTATCTTGATCGCAGTGTCAGCGTCGCGTGTCGATGCGGTCGAAGTTCTTGTAGGCACGACTCGGCGTCGGACCACGTTGCCCCTGGTACCGCGAGCCCGCCTCGCTGGAGCCATACGGGAACTCGGCCGAACTGGTGAGGCGGAAAAGACACAGCTGGCCGATCTTCATTCCAGGCCACAACGTGATCGGCAGGTTGGCCACATTCGACAGCTCGAGCGTGATGTGCCCGGTGAAGCCGGGGTCGATGAAACCGGCCGTCGAGTGGGTGAGCAGGCCGAGCCTGCCGAGCGACGACTTGCCTTCCAGACGGCCGGCCAGATCGTCGGGCAGCGTGAAGACCTCGTAGGTCGAGCCCAGCACGAACTCGCCGGGGTGCAGCACGAACGGGTCCTCGCCCTCCTTCTCGACGAGCGAGGTCAGCTCGTCCTGCTGCAACTTCGGGTCGATGTGGGTGTACTTGGTGTTGTCGAACACCCGGAAGAAGCGATCGAGACGCACGTCGATGCTCGACGGCTGGAGCATTTGCGGGGTGAACGGGTCGACCCCGAGCCGCCCGGAATCGAGCTCTTTGCGGAGGTCACGGTCACTCAGTAGCACGCGCCCACCCTAGCCGGGGTCGGGCTACGGGCTGGCCCTCGGTCCGCATGTGCCGCGTGTAGCTGGGGTCGGTGTCGAGGATCCGGTTCAACCGGGCCGCGTACTGGCGCCTGCCCACGTCGCCGAACACTGGCAAGCCCTACGTGAAGAGGAGATCGGTGCCGTGTATGATTTCGGTGCTTGCGGATGTAGTTCAATGGTAGAACATCAGCTTCCCAAGCTGAGAACGCGGGTTCGATTCCCGTCATCCGCTCTCATGGCAAAGGCCCAGGTCAGGAGTTGTCTACTTCGGACCTGGGCCTTCGTTTTCTGTAGATCAACTCGGGTCGCGTGCCATTAGCCGGGCGGCACCGGTTGTCACTAATCAACCAACGCCATTTAGGCTGGCCAACCACGGTCAACAGCGGTACCTCGCGCACGTGAGCACGCTGGACTCGGCAAGGTGGACCTGTACCGAGACGGGCCGCCAGGACGAAGTATGAAGCCACCCGCAGGCTGGCCGTGTGCTACGACATCAACCCATGCAGCAGATTCCCGAGGGCGTCCGTGGGGCGATCCGCTTCTTCGCGTTCTTCGTCGGCAACGGCACCCTGGACCAGGACGTCCTGAGCGACGTCGACGACTACCGGCCAGCCTTGTTCAAGTTCGGGTCGGCGCTCGAGAAGGTCTTCGCCGTCTACACGAACGTGCTCGAGTACGACGAGGCAGGCATGCCCACCAACGACGATTGGGCTGCACACCGAGCCGCCCAATGGATCCGTAGCTATCTGGACCACGACTACGAAGTCGAGCCGCCGTTCGAGGATTGGGAGGTAGAGCTGCACTGAACGTCATCCGCTCTGACAGCGAAGGCCCGGTCAGAAATGTCTACTTCGGACCCATCGCCTTGTCTTTTCCGGTCGTCACCGGCGCTTGCAGCGACAGCACGGAACGCCTCAACACACTGGGCCCCGGCCCTCGGCCGTAGCGGTCAGGAGTGAGCGAACGACAGGAAAGTCGATCTGGTCCGGACGTCGATACCGGATACAGCCTTTCCCAAGGTTCAGCCCGAACAACTGCCTACTGTGGGAATTCAGGACATCGGTACGCAGGATGTACAGCGAAATGTATTGCTTCTGGCTGGCCCACCCCACCTCGGCGACACCGTCGCGAAGGTAGGTCGGCATGCCGTAGGACATCGATTCCTCGAAACCCGGTAACAGCTCTCGGCACAATCGCCGCAGCTCGGCCAGGGCCGCCCGTCGCGCGGGCGCGACCTCGTCCAAGTATGCCGTGACATCCGAGGACGAACTCTGCATCTCGACATGCTACAGAAGGTCGGCCCGGAGCCGACAACTTGTCGTATCAACCACCGTGCCGAGTCTCCCGAGCCATGGCAGCGCTGACTTGTACTTCTCGAGATGACTCAAACGCCATCGCAACGCAGTCTGCGTTTCGGACTCGCCTCGTTCGATCCGCCGCACGAATGATCACACCAACAGTATTCACGTGGATTCAGGTCCCGCCCGTGTACCAAGCCCTCCAGTAGGCGCGCTGCTCATCGACGGTCGCGAGTTGGTCGGGCTCTGCGTCGTCCAGCGTTGCCACGAGGTCGTCGAACAAGGCTGCACGGCCTGCTCGCAGCACGTAAACCCTGAGCCCGCCGCCCATGTCCCGTGCAATGCCACTTGGGTACGTGTCCAGCCGCGAGCCCTGCAGGGCTACCAACCATCCAAACGGCTCGACCTGGCGCCGGAGATTCACCAGCGCCTCGAACATGTCAGGGCCGCTCGCCTCGTAGGTGGCCCCGCCCGTCGTCAGCTCGATCCGGTACTGCTCGGGCAGGAGTCCGCCGCTGGGCAGGAAAATCCTGCCACGCAGGTGCCCGCGGTCAAGTCGTTCGGTCGCACGGGCAACGAGGCCGACTTCTCTGTCGGCGATGAGCCGCGGTTCGCCTTCCACCATTGGCCTATCCAACACGTGCCGTGGCGGACAAGCTGACCAGAATGTGGTCATGGGCTCTTTGGCCGACGCGGCGATCAAGTTTGCCGCAGACCTTGTGTCGCCCGAGGACCTGCCCGACATCGCGGCGGCCGCGCTTGTGGATGGGCTGGACAGCCCGGCCCTGCGCGAACTGGCGGGCCTGCCACGACACGAGGTCCGCGAAGTGCGTGACCTGTTTGCCGAAGCGCTTCGCGAGCTGAACATTCCGATCCCGCTTCCTGACGACCGAGTGCCGCTGGCCCGACTGATCGCCTCGCAGATCGTGACAGGAAAAGTCAGCCCTATCGAGGGTGCACGAGCCATCTGGTGGCGATGTTGCAGTTACATGGAACGATCAGCGGAGTGGGAGGCCTGGTCCTTCTTTGTTGGAGCCGCGAGCGAGTGGGACGACTACCCACCGGCACGGGACGAGTTGGCGACCTTGATCAAGAAGGAGGCAGCGCTCCAGCTCCGAGAGCCACAAGACCAGGAAGTACTGGCACGCTAACGCCCTACGCGTCGATCGGTTTACGTGCCAGAAGGAAGCCCTGCGGTGCCGTTTCCACGTACTTTCCTTGTGTGTCCGGCTCCCGCAGGACCCGAGCGACCACGGCAAGCCCCGCAGCACGCAACAACTCGGCGACATCGTCCGGCTGCCGCTGGTGGAAATCCGGCGAGACCGGGTGTCCTCCCGTCTCCGTTCGATGCACCGGGTCATCGCCGACCTGGAAAGCCAGCTGCACGTATCCACCCGGCGCCAGCACACGATGGAACTCGGCGAAGACGTCCGGCAGTTGCTCCTGCGGAATGTGGATGATCGAGTACCACGCCACAATGCCGCCCAGCGAACCGTCCTCGTGGTCGAGCGCCGTCATGGAACCCTCCTCGAATCGCAGATCCCGGGTAGGTACGGCGAGCAATGGCGACCATTCGCGGCGACAAGTCGACACCGGACATGGCCAGGCCGAGCCCGTGCAGATACGCCGCCACGCGGCCGGGCCCGCACCCGACCTCGACGACCGGCCCCGCGCCGGCGGCTTTGACGAGTTCGGCGAACCCGACGAGCAGCGCCCGGTCCAGTGGCCTGACCGCCAGCTCGTCACGAAACCAGTCCGCGTAGTCGGCGGCGAGAGTGTTGTAGGAAGTACGGGTCCGGGAGATGAACTCGGGTTCCATCACTACACCGCGGCTACGGCTTCGACCTCGACCAGTTGGTCGTCGTAGCCGAGCGCGGCGACGCCGAGCCCGCCGTGAATACCAACGTCCGAGCGGAGGCGGGCACCGTCGCAGCGTAGGCGTACTCAGCCATCGACGATAGGCGTGCACCGCGGACCAGCTCGACAGCGTCTGTCACAAGATCACGCTACCGGCAAGATCAGGTGGATCGCCATAATCGGGAAATGCCCGAAACAGACCTGAGTGGTGCGATCCAGTTGCCGGACGGCGCCTGGATCCGCGGCCGTGGGCTCCGCGGAACCGCGCCCGGTGGCTCACCACCGGATTTCGGTCTCTACCTCGGCGGTCCGCGCCTCCACCGCCGGCACGACGCCTCGCTGCACTGGGCGCACGAGTGGGTGCGCTGGCCCGACGGCTGGCTACCCACGAACCGGCCGGCAGCGGCCGCCAGCATCGTGGCACTGCACGAACGCGCAAAGGCCGGCGAGGCGGTGGAGGTCGCCTGTCACGGCGGTTTCGGCAGGACCGGGACCGTGATCGCCTGCCTGGCGACACTCGGCGGGCTCACCCCGCACGAGGCATACGACTGGACCCGGCGCAACTACCACCGGCGCGCGGTCGAGACGCCCTGGCAGCGCGCGTGGATCACCTGGTTCACCCGCAACCGCCCGCTCAGCGCTCCCGCACCTTCCGCAACCGAGCTGGAGCCTTGATCCGCCACGCCTCCTCGATGAGCTCGGCGAGCTGATCGGCATCCACGGTGCCGAGGTCGACCAGGATGGCCCCGTACCCGTCGTAATGCGGCGTCGTGTAGAACGCCGGGTCACCTGAGCCCAACAGGGCCGCCTTCTCATCGAGCCCGCACATCAGCACCAGCCCGCCTTCGGCCTCGCTCCGCAAGCGCGCGAACCCCTTGCCCGCGACCTTCAGCGCGGGCGTCCGGTACCAGGTCGACTCCTCGACCTCCGGCAGCGTGGCGCCGATGGCGACCACGTCCTCCCAACTCGGCATGGTGCCCAGTGTCGCGCTCGCCGCCGCACCTGGCTTGGCGAAACGGGAGCCCGTCACATCGGCCGGTCACCCCTCGGCCGGATGGCCGATCCCGTGTGCGATCAACAGCCCTTCGACCGAGGTGGCACAACCCCCGCGCCACCTAGCGTCAATGACATGACATCGGCTCGGGAAACAGCGTTCCTGTACGGCCTGCTCGGCTTCCTCGTGGTCTGGGCCACGCTGCTCGTGCCGCAGCTGATCACACAGTACGCGCGCTTCGGCCGGATCATGCCGAAGCGCCTGGTGAGCACCGCCGCGGTCGCGCTTTACGGCTGCCTTGCGGTGGCGGTCGTTCTGTTGCCACTGCCGGGTCCGGACACCCCGCGGCTGCGGCAGACCGTGCAGCTGGTGCCGTTCCAGTGGGTCGACGACGTCCGCACCGAACTGGCAACGCACCACCAACCCGCCGCGGACGCACTGTTCACACTGGCCTTCCAGCAGGTCGCGATGAACGTGCTGCTGTTCGTGCCGCTCGGGCTGTTCGCTCGCCTGTTGTGGCGGCAGGGCCTCGCCCGCACCGTACTGCTCGGCTTCGCGGTGTCCCTGCTGATCGAGACCACACAGGCCACCGCCAACTTCGGCACAGCGCCGTTCGTGTACCGGATCTTCGATGTCGACGACCTGATGTCCAACACGGCCGGTGCCCTGCTGGGCTGGATCGCTGCCGCACTGTTCCTGACGCTGCGGCAGCTCAGTTCCGTGGCCGCTGATGCAGCTGAGCCTGCAACCGTGCCGGTGCCAGTGGGTCGACCTCGCCGAGTCGGGCCAGCCGCGCCTGCCGTCGCTGGGCATGACGCCGCGCCGCACGCCGGTCTTCGTACGCGACCGTCGCGGCCGCGATGATGAGGATCAGCACCGCCAGGCCGATGACCCATGCCAGTTGCACGCCATCCCCCTTGATGCCGTCGTGTGTGGCAGGTCACACAGAGTACGCAGTTCCGAGTCTGTCTCGCTACCCCTGACAGGCACACTCCTTCTTATGTCGGGCAGGCCCAGCAAAGAAGAACTCGCGGCGGCGCACGGCCGCACCATCGACGACGTGATCGCGCCGGGCCTGCGCGTGCTGTTCTGCGGGATCAACCCCGGTCTTTACTCCGGGGCGACCGGCTACCACTTCGCGCGCCCCGGCAACCGGTTCTGGCCCGCGCTGTACCGCAGCGGCTTCACCCCGCGCCTGCTCGCGCCGAGCGAGCAGAGCGAACTACTCGGCTACGGCCTCGGCATCACGAACCTGGTGGCACGCACCACAGCGCGGGCCGACGAGCTCGACGCCGACGAACTGCGCCGGGGTGGCGAGAATCTCACCCGCAAGGTCGCGAAGTACCGGCCTGCCTGGCTCGCGGTGGTCGGCATCACCGCGTACCGGGTGGCATTCGGACAGGCGAAAGCCACCGTCGGACCACAGGAAGCGCAGGTCAGCGACGTTCCCGTGTGGGTGCTGCCGAACACGAGCGGCCTCAACGCGCACTGGACGCCTGCCACCTTGGACGCCGAGTTCGCCCGGCTCCGCGCAGCAACGCCGCCGCTGACACGACGTGCGCCAGCTGACACATAAGCCCAGCTCAACGCAGTGCCGCCCCCCGCGCGGGGGAAACTTCGTCATGGATTGAATGAATGGCCGTCAAAAGCGTCACGGGGTGGCTGCTGAGGAGTCCCAGCAGGGGCGGGACTGAGCCGACCTCCGGGGGCCGTATCGGCACGGAGAGCGAACACGTCCGCCAACGGACGCGTGGGAGACGGAGAACGAATGACGCACGGCATGGACAAGGCCCGCACAGGGCCCGGCCTCGGCGCTGCAGGCACGCGCGCGCTGACGGTCGCGGCACTCGACCCGGTGCCGATCTTCCGCGAGGGTCTCAACGCGCTCGTCAACCGCACCCCCGGGTTGCGCTGGGTCGGCCATGCCGGCAACCACCACGCCTCGCTGCAACTGTGCGAGCAACTCCGCCCCGACATCGCCATCGTCGACTCCGGGTTCGACCCGCACTGCCACCTGATCCGCCTGCTCAGCGACGGCGACCCGACACTGGTGATCGTGGTGCTGGTGCGGGACGCGCATCGGACCGCACACTTCCTTTCGACGGCCGCCACCGCGGGCGTCCACGGCCTGGTACCGCGCTCGGCGGAGTCACTGCGCCTGGCCGAGGCGATCCGCAGAGCACACGTGGACCGTCGCTACACCGACCCGTCGCTCGCCGCGCTGACCGCGCGCCCGAAGCGGCACACCACGAGCGCGAGCGGCCAGCCGGCAGGCAATGGCGAACGGGTGCGCATGCCGCTGTCGCGGCGGGAGTACCAGGTGCTGCAACTGGTGGCCGAGGGCCTGGAGAACTCGGCCATCGCCAAGATCCTCTTCCTGTCCGTTGAGACGGTGCGTACGCACGTGAAGAGCATTCTGCGCAAGCTGTCCTCGCGCGATCGCACACACGCGGTGACCACGGCGTTCCGCAGCGGCATACTCATCCCCAGGCCCGACGACACGGTCGGGCAAGCGCGTGAGGCCGCGAGTACCACGCCGCCGCGGCCTCGGTGACCGGCCGACTTTCGGCTGACCAGTTCGTCACAACCGGGCGATCTTCCTTGCCGTCGGTTACCGACAGGTAATACTCTCCGGTTACCGGCGAGTAGGGCAGGGAGCTGCGACATGGGCCACTACAAGAGCAACGTCCGAGACCTGGAGTTCAACCTCTTCGAGGTGCTCGGCGTTCAAGAACGTCTCGGCAAGGGCGTGCTGGCCGACTCCGACGAGGAGACCGCCCGCGGTGTGCTGAGCGAGCTGAACAACCTCGCCGTCGGACCGCTCGCCGAATCCTTCGCTGACGCCGACCGTAACCCGCCGGTCTACGACCCCACGACGTTCTCCGCGACGCTGCCGGAGTCGTTCAAGAAGAGCTACCAGGCACTCTGGGACGGCGAGTGGTGGCGCGTCGGCCTCACCAACGACCTCGGCGGCTTCGGCCTGCCCCCGACCGTGCAGTGGGCCGCGTTCGAGCTGATCCTCGGCGCGAACCCGGCTCTGTTCATGTACATGGCCGGGCCGAACTTCGGGATGATCGTCGACAAGAACGGCACCGAGGAGCAGAAGCGCTGGGCGCGCATCATGATCGAGCGCGCGTGGGGCGCCACCATGGTGCTCACCGAGCCCGATGCCGGCTCCGACGTGGGCGCAGGCCGCACCAAGGCCGTGTGGCAGGAGGACGGCTCCTGGCACATCGAGGGCGTCAAGCGGTTCATCACCTCGGGTGACCAGGACATGACCGAGAACATCATGCACCTCGTACTCGCCCGCCCGGAGGGTCCCGGCGTCGACACGAAGCCCGGAACCAAGGGCCTTTCCCTGTTCCTGGTGCCGAAGTTCCACTTCGACTCCGCGACCGGTGAGCTCGGTGAGCGCAACGGCGCGTTCGTCACGAACGTCGAGCACAAGATGGGCCTCAAGGTCTCCACGACCTGCGAGCTCACCTTCGGCCAGCACGGCACCCCCGCGAAAGGCTGGCTGCTCGGCGAGGTGCACGACGGCATCGCGCAGATGTTCCAGGTCATCGAGCACGCGCGGATGACGGTGGGCACCAAGGCGATCGCGACACTGTCCACCGGCTACCTCAATGCGCTCGAGTACGCCAAGGAGCGCGTCCAGGGTCCCGACCTGACGCAGATGCTGGACAAGAGCGCACCACGCGTCACCATCACGCACCACCCCGATGTGCGCCGGTCGCTGATGCTGCAGAAGGCCTATGCCGAGGGCCTGCGCGCGGTGTACCTGTACACGGCGTCGTTCCAGGACCAGATCTGGACCCGGGACGGCGACGACGAATCGCTCGACCTCGCCGGGCGGGTCAACGACCTCCTGCTGCCGATCGTCAAGGGCGTCGGCTCGGAGCGGGCCACCGAGCAGCTCGTGCAGTCGCTGCAGACGCTGGGCGGCTCCGGTTTCCTTCAGGACTACCCGATCGAGCAGTACATCCGCGATTCGAAGATCGACTCGCTGTACGAGGGCACCACAGCCATCCAGTCGATGGACTTCTTCTTCCGCAAGATCGTCCGCGACAAGGGCAGGGCGCTGAACTACCTGGCAGGCGAGATCACCCGGTTCATCGAGTCGGAGGCCGGCAACGGCAGGCTCAAGAACGAGCGTGCGCTGCTCAAGCAGGCGCTCGAGGACGTGCAGGGCATGCTCGGCGCGATGATCGGCTACCTGATGTCCGCACAGGAGGACGTCACCAACACCTACAAGGTCGGCCAGCACACGGTGCGGCTGCTGATGTCGGCAGGCGACCTCCTGGTGGGCTGGCAGCTGCTCAACCAGGCGGAGATCGCGTTGGCCAAGCTCGACGGGCAGCCGTCGGAGAAGGACAAGGCCTTCTACGAGGGCAAGGTGGCCGTTGCGGCGTTCTTCGCCAGGACGGTCCTGCCGGAGCTCACCGCCCGCCGCGCCATCGTGGAGACAGCCGACAACGACCTCATGGAACTCCCCGAGGAAGCCTTCTGACGAGCGTGGTTACTGCACGACGAGTCGGGTACCTCTCTCTCGTCAGCCGTTGACACGAAACTGGAGTGGAGGCCATGACTATCTCGGGAATCATCTCCGCGATCGTGGTCGGGCTTGTGCTCGGCGCACTGGGCAGGCTCGTGTTGCCCGGTAAGCAGGACATCCCGATCTGGCTGACCATGCTGGTCGGGATCGCCGCCGCGTTCGTCGGCAGCGCGATCGCCCGGGCGCTGGGCTACGCGGAAACGCGCGGCTGGGACTGGCTCGAGTTTCTGACCCAGCTGGGCATCGCGGCGCTCGGCGTGTCACTCGTGACGGGCATGTACATGCGGCGCAAGAACCGTATCCACTCCTAGCACCACACTCGCCGCAGCCGGCCGCCCTCGAGGGACGGCCGGCTCCGGCGTGTCAGCCGCTCTCCGGACTACAGAACACCGTGGGCCTCGGGGCATAGGTGACCTCGTGACTTTCGCGCCGCACCTCGCGACCGGAGGAAACGTCGTACAGCACGCGCGTGTCCGAGACGGTGAAGCCGTACGTTCCGTCCTCCGGCACGCAGTCGGGCCCCGAGTCGGCCTCGACCGGCGGTGGCTCCTGCCCGGCACGATCGCTGGTCGAGCTCCCGACGCCGAACTGGCGGGTCCCCCAGATCCGCACGGTGACCAGGTCCCCCGATACCTCCGCCTGGATGGCGACCCCCTTGGCCAGGTCGTTGGTGAACGCGAGATCGACGCTGGAGCCGTCGTCGCGCAGCGAGATCGCGTCCCGTGCGGGCGGGTAACGGTCCAGGTAGTGCGTGTGCGCGAGGTGACCGGCGTCGGTGAGTCCCGCGAAGTAGGCGGCGTTGTACAGCGTGGTGGTGAACTGGGAGACGCCGCCGCCGATCACCGGCGCACCGGTGCCGTCCTCATGAAGGGGCGCCACGACGTAGTCCTGTGACTCCGTGCGTGGCCCGGTGCGCCGGTCGAGGCTGAACGTCTCGCCCGACCGGACGACCGCGCCATCCACCGCGGCGGCCATCGTGGCGACGTTGTGCGCAGCGGCATCGAACAGCCCCGACGTGGTGAACTCGCCGATGACCTCCGTGATGCCGAGCGCCCGCGCGTCCTCCGTGGTCACCTCGGGCTCTTGCCGGTCGTAGGTCACCGGCAGCTCCCGGCCCTCCGGTCGCGCGGCCACCCGCAGCAGCGGGGCGAACGTGCTCTCCCAGTCGATCACCCTGCCCTGCTGGGACGGCTCCATCGACACCATGTCGCCCGCGAACCCGATCCGCGCGTTGCGCGGGTCGCGCTCGGTGGCGGCCAGCTCCGGCTGCACTACCCGCACCAGCGGTGCGGGGTCCACGGTCAGACGCAGCTGCCCGTCCGCATCGGGCGTGTAGCGCAGCGCCTCGCTGATGCGCCGCGGCTGCAGAACCACCGACTTTCCTTCGCCGCGGACCGTGACCGGACCGGATACCAGCGGCCGGGTCTGCCGCAGTGCTGCCTGTACGCCCTCCAACGTCACCTTCGGGGGAGTGACGTCCACGGGGATCTCGACCGTCCTGGCCAGCAACCACTGCCGCTTCACGGTCGACACGGCGCCGTCGACGTCGACCAGCCGCTGCCCCTGCCTCGGCGGTATCGCATACGGGCGCACCTCGTCGCCGTCGAGCTGCTGGAAACCGATCGTCCCCTCGGTGATCTGGTGATCGATCTCCGCCGTCGCGAGCGCTCCCAGCGCAGCACGCAACCGCTGGTCGTCGGCTGTGCTCACCACGCCGACCTCGCGATCGGTGAAGAACGACCTGAGCCGGGTGAGCGGGTCGAGAGGCTGGCTCCCCGCCTCCGCGACGGTCGCCGCCCAGTCGAGGCCCAGCCCGGCCTGGCGCGGATCGAGCTCGACCCGGACGTCACCTGCGTGCACCGTGAGCGGCTCGACCAGGCGCGGCTCCAGCTCGCGGCGCAACAGCGCCTCCGCCTCCTCGCGGCTCAGCCCGCCCACCTCGACACCGGCGACCCGCACACCGCGCGGCACATCGCCGATGCTGGCCAGCAGATCGGCCAGGTAGAGCAGGACGAACACCGCGACGGCACCGCCGGCGATCATCAGCGCCCTGCCGAGGCCACGGCGAACGCGCTTGCCACGAGTGACCGGCAAACGCCGCGGGGACGCCGGCTGGAGAAGCTCGTCGGCGAGTTCGTCGTCGTGGTCGGGCAGCGGGTCAGCAGCCGGAAGGCGCTCTGGGGCGGCCCTGTCCGCGGTGAAATCGGAGTCCCACTCCGGCCAGTAGTGTTCCTCCCGCACTCGGCCCCCCTCAAGCCGTGACTACAAGTACAAACCCGTTCCGTGCTCGGTGCGCTCGCTGGCCATCGCGTGGATGTCCCGCTCCCGCATCACCAGGTAGGCGCCACCCTGGATCTCGACTTCCAGCTGATCCTCCGGGTTGAACAACACCCGGTCGCCTACCTTCACGTTGCGCACATTGTTGCCTACACCGAGTACATCCCCCCAAGAAAGCCGACGCGCCACCTGCGCGGTGGCCGGGATGACGATGCCGCCAGTACTACGGCGTTCCCCCTCATCGCCAGGCACCCGGACCAGCACGCGATCGTGCAGCATCTGGATTTCGAGCTTGGCGTCCGGGCCGGCTGGGTTCTTGCGGTCTGCCACGGGATTAATGCTACGTGCCGGGGTTCCCGGCCAACACGAGGCGAAGCCTCCCTTCGCCGTCCGGATCGAGCCTGATGGGCACGCCCCAGTCCTGCCTGGTGACGCGGCAGGCCGGATGCTCGGCCTCGACGTCGCAGCTCGCCGCCTGCGCGACGATCTGCAGCACGCCCTCGCGGTGCCCAGCGGCCAGCGTCAGGGTGCGGGTCAGCTCCGTGCTCGTACCCGCGCCGCCCGCCAGTAGCTCGGGCGGCGATGCGATGATCTCGAGCCTGGTCGAGGGGCCGAACCGGTCGTCGAGCTTCTCACCGGGCGGCGGCGCGAACACCACGGAGAAGTCGAGCTCTCCTGGCGCCAGCACCGTCGGCGGCCTGCGCACGGCGAGTGCGTCACCGTGGACCTGGCCGGCCTTGGCCGCATCCAGCGGCCGCAGCCTGTGCGCGGCGGTCTCCACGACGAGTACCTCGGTATCCGTGACGACCAGCCCGGCCGGTTCCGCGAGGTCACTGGCGAGGGTGGTCACCTCGCCGGTTGCCGGGTCGTAGCGGCGGATCGCGCCGTTGTAGGTGTCGGCGATGGCGACGGAGCCGTCGGGCAGCACGGCGACGCCCAGCGGATGCTGCAGCAGTGCGTGCGGGGCCTTGCCGTCCCGGTGTCCGAAGGAGAACAGATCGGTACCGACCGCGGTGTAGACCGTGAAGCCGTCGCCGGACGGTTCGATCCAGCGCAGCGCCGAGGTCTCGGCGTCGACGAGCCACAGCCGGTCCTTCGCCACGGCGAGACCGGACGTCTGGGCGAAGAACGCCTCCCCGGCGGCGCCGTCGCGCAACCCCTCCACTGTGGTGCCTGCGAAGCGGGACACGGTAGCGGCCACCGGATCGAACACGCTCAGCGTGTGGTTGCCCGCCATGGCCACCACCACCCCGCCAACGGCGTCCCACCAGCGCACGTCCCACGGGCTGGTGAGGTCGACGTCGAGCGCCTTGCCGGAGTCGTCACCGGTACGCCACGGCCTGCCGGTGCCCGCAATCGTCGTGACGCCGCCGGTGCGCAGGTCGACACCGCGCAGGCGGTGGTTCGCGGTGTCGGCGACCACGAGGTGGTACCCGACCTGCTGCGCGATCTCCTCGGGCAGGAGCGTGAGCCCCGACGGTTCGGCGAACTGCGCGATGTCGAACGCGCCGTCGACGTCGCCGCGAGTTCCGCCGCCGAACCGGCGCACGAGCGTCTCGGCATCCGAGGCGAACTCGGCGATCGAGTGGTTGGCGGTGTCGGCCACCAGCACCCTGCCCTCGGCGGTGACGACCGCCTTGCTCGGGAAACGCAGCTCGGTCGCCTCCGGCTCCACCGGCACATACAGGCTGCCACCACGGCGCAGCGTGCCCTTGCCCTCATGGGTGCCGATGAGCTCGGTGATGACCCGCCGCAGCGCATCGGCATGCCCTTCACCTGCGGCGACATGCACGACGTACCCCTCGGGGTCGACGACCACGAGCGTCGGCCACGCCTTCACGGCGTACTGCTGCCACGTGGTCATGTCGGGGTCGTTGAGCACCGGATGGTGCACGCCGTACCGCTCGACGGCGGCCTCGATCGCACCGGTCTCACCCTCGTGCTGGAACTTCGGGGAGTGCACCCCGATCGTCACCAGTACGTCGGCGAACTCGTCCTCCAGCGGCCGCAGCTCGTAGAGCACGTGCAGGCAGTTGATGCAGCCGGAGGTCCAGAAGTCGAGCAGGACGATCTTGCCGCGCAGCTCGGCGAGCTGGATCCGCTTGCCACCCGTGTTCAGCCAGGCCGTCCCGGCGAGCTCGGGCGCGCGCACGTTCTGGCGCGTTGTCGAGACACTCACACCACTAGTGAACGCGACGGCCGCATGCAACCTCTCGCGCGGGGCCGTAATACCCCCGTGAGGGCGATGTAATAAGCGCCACCGTCGGCGGGCGTGATCCCGCGCCAGAGTGGGCAACTCGCGTGCCGGAGCGGGGGACTCGCGGGACAGACGGGGGGACTCGCGCGCTGGAGCGGGGGACTCGCGCTAGTTGCCGTTGCGGCGCAGGGTGCGGGTCACACCGGCGGCAACTGTGGTCGCCAGTACCCAGCCCATCGCGGTGAACCCGGTCGACACCCACTTGTCCTCTTCGGCCATGTACCAGCGGCCCTTGTTGCCGAGGTCGGCGATCGGTACCAGCAGATCGGCGGTGTAGAGCACCGGGTTCCATTCCAGCCCACTGTCGTCACGGTTCACCGCACACCGCTCGCCGATCACCTCGAACCGCTCGGCATCGGTCGTGCACTCGTCACTACGCAGCCCGAACCACAGGCTGCCCGCCACGAGCAACATCGCCAGCCAGGCGAGGGCGCGAATGGGGCGGTAGCCGTAGCCGACCATGGACCGCTGCAGCCAGCTCCACAACCGCACCCCACCACCGAAAACGCGGTAGCCGCGCGCCAGCGACTCGTAGCGGTACTGCTGCTTGCGCATCATGACCGTGTCGGCGTGTTCCTCGTTGCCGCACGTACGCAGCATCGTGGCGAGCTGGTCGTAGGGACCGGGCCGGTAACCGCCCATCGCGTGGTGCAGCATGGTGAGCCGCTTCTCGACCGTCCCGTCGTCGGCCATGTCGATGGGCGTGTCCAGCGCGTCGTAGCGGAAGTCCTCCAGCTCGAGACCGCCGGTGGCGTGCCACAACGCGTCGCTGTCGGTCAGCGTTCCGCAGTGCGCCCGGCACAGCACCACCCGACCTTCCGGTGGCATCACCGGTGCCAGCACGAACTCGTCGGCGACGGTGTCCCCGGCATCGAGCGCGATCGTGTGCGGCGCCGCGGCGTACAGCTCGGCACCGGTGAGATCGATCTGCCGCTTGACGACCGCACCGTCCAGGGTCACGCCACCGCGCGCCCGGAACGGCCGGTCACGGTTGGCCGTCAACAACAGGCTCCGCGCGACCTGTACCGACCGGAGATCCACCGCCCAACTGCCCAGCTCGATGTTCTCCGGCTGCACGACCTCGGTGCCACGCAGGTCGATACTGCCGCGCACGGTCATGCCCTGCAGCCGCAGCGTGCCGTTGGCCGCGCAGTCGGTGAGCACCAGGTTGCCCGACACCGTGGTCCGGCGGGCCGACACGACGTCGCGTTCCGGGCGGACCAACGTCGCGCCTGCGACGAACACGTTGCCCCGCACGGTCATGTCGGCCATCCGCAGCTGGCCCTCGATCCACAGGCTCTTCGCGTCGATGTCGCCGTTGATCTCGCTGCCGTCCAGGTGCACAGCCCGGTCACGGAACGGCGGCGTCTCGCTGCGCAGCACGCGAATCCGCGCCCCGGCAAGGCGCAGCGACCCGCCGAGGTGTGCGTTGACCATGCGGATGGTCCCTGTGACGTCGAGGGAGTCGCTCAGCTCGACGTTGCCCTCGACCTGCATACGGTCGGCGATCAACGCGGGCCGGGGGTCGACGTACCAGTCGCCGGTCTTCCACGCGTCGACCACGATGTCGCCGGTCTGGTCCACGGCCAGCCGTGCACCACGGAACACGACGTCACCCGCGACCTTGATGCTGGGCATGAACACCATGCCGTTGGCGCTGAAGCGGCGACGCCCGGTCCGCGGGCCGTAGTTGTCCACCTCGCACAGCAGGCTGCCGCCGATCTGCAGCCCGTTGCCGTTGAGCGCGAAACCCTCCGGGTTGTCGAGCGTGGCGCCGGAGAAGTTGACGTTGCCGCCGGTTCGCAGGCCGGGGATGCGGACCTCACCACTGGCTTCCAGCCTGTAGGCCAGCAGCGCGCCGGTGATCGTCAGCCGGTCGGCGAGCAACGCCTTACCCCGGGAATGAATGATCTTGGTACGGGTGAGCACCACCGAGCCCTCGATCACGGCATCGGTGAGGTTGACGGCCGCGTCGGGCAGACCCCGCTCGACGTCGTCCGCCCTGCGCACCGTGGTCTCGCTGTCCGCCCTGCCGGAGTCGACCTCGACCACGCTACGGATGAGCCGGACATCGTTTCGGCTACGGAAGTTCCGCGCCTTGAGACCGGGCAGCCAGCACCGGCGGAAGACGAGGCCGAGCAGGCTGGCCTCACGGACATCCGGTGGCTGCTCGAACCGGCAGCGTTCGAACCGGAACAGGTACTGCAGGTCGGCGGCGCGCAGATCGAGCTTTCCCGTGATGTAGGCGTCTTCGACCTGCACGATCGGCGCGTTCGTCGCCTGCTTGCGCCAGCGGAGCAGCCCACCGCTGCCTGGTTCGATGAAGGGGCGCAGGAGGTCGGCGGCTCGCACCTCGTACTGCTTGTCCGGATTCGATGCGAACGGGTCGAACGGCGGCCGTTCCGGCTCGCCCGCCGTCTCCGCCAGTCCGTCCTCGACCTCACCCGGGTCACGCCCCCCGAGGCGGCGAAAGCCCGGCATCGGCCTCTCCTCGCGCTCACGTCCTCCTGACGGCCCCAGCGAAGCCGATCTTGAGGAGGTTGCGCAATCGGCCGTTCGGAGCACTCCAGGTGTTCGGACGGCTGCGCAGCGCTGCCGGTTCCGGGTTATTCGTTGGCGTGTACCGGATTGAGCACCCGGTGCAGGAAGGTCTGCGTCCGTTCGTGCTCCGGCGCGCCGATGACCTTGGCGGCCGGGCCCTCCTCGACCACGACGCCACCGTCCATGAACAGCACCTTGTCGGCGACCTCGCGGGCGAACTGCATCTCATGGGTCACCACGAGCATCGTCATGCCCTCCTCGGCCAGCTGGCGCATGACCGCGAGTACGTCCCCGACCAGCTCCGGGTCGAGTGCCGACGTCGGCTCGTCGAACAGCATCACCGCAGGCTGCATCGACAGCGCCCTGGCGATCGCAACCCGCTGCTGCTGCCCGCCGGAGAGCTGCACCGGCATCGACCGCGCCTTCTCCTCGAGGCCGACCTTGCGCAGGTTCTCCCGCGCGATGGCCTCCGACTCGGCGGCGCTGCGCTTGAGGACTTTACGCTGGGCCACGGTGAGGTTGTCGAGCACGGAGAGGTGACCGAACAGGTTGAAGCCCTGAAAGACCATGCCGATGGTGCGCCGGGCCTTGTCGATGTCGGCGTCGGGGTCGGTGAGCTCGAAGCCGTTCACGACGACCGTGCCGGCATTCGGCTCCTCCAGCAGGTTGACGCAGCGCAGCAACGTCGACTTGCCGGAACCGGACGGGCCGATGATGCACACGACCTCGCCTCTGGCGACACTCAGGTCGATGCCCTTGAGCACGTCGAGCCTGCCGAACGACTTGTGCAGGCCGGAGACCTCCACGATCACGTCACTCATGCCGTCACCTTCAGTCCTTCGTCCTGCTTGCGGCCGGTCCGGCGCTCCAGGTACCGCGAGAGGTAGCCGAGTGGGACCGTGATGATCAGGTAGCACAGGCCGGCGAGCAGGATCGGGGTCAGCGAGCCGGTGGCGTTCAGCCCCTCGCGGCCGAACTTCGCCAGTTCGTACTCGTCGCGCACCAGGCCGAGCAGGTAGATCAGCGACGAGTCCTTGGTGAGCAGGATGAGCTCGTTGGTCAGCGGCGGCAGGATGATCCGGAATGCCTGCGGGATCACCACGGTCAGCATGGTCCGTGTCTGCGACATCCCGAGGGAGCGGGCCGCCTCGATCTGGCCGGGCGGCACGGCCTGAATGCCGGCACGCAGGGTTTCCGCGATGTAGGCCGAGCCGACGAGACCGAGCGCGATGGCCGCGGTCGAGTAGATGTCGAACCGCAGGTTGAACGCCAGCGGCACACCGTAACCGAGCGCGATGAACACCAGCAGCGCCGGGATGCCGCGGAAGAACTCGATGTAGATCGTCGCGAGCCACCGGTACGGAGCGACCGACGACAGCTTCATCAGCGCCAGCACCAGGCCGAGCGCGAGCCCCAGCGCGAAACCGAGCACCGTGTAGATGATCGTGTTGACGAGTGCGGTGGAGAAAACCTCAGGGAACTGCGTGGACGCGGCGTCCACATTGAAGAATGCGTGCCGGATCTGGCCCCAGTCGGCGAACACCGCCAGGAGCACCACCACCAGCACGAGGATGGCGTACTGGACGCCGCGGAATGTCTGCGCGCGCTGGCGCCGCGACATCGCCATGAACAAACTCCTCGAGAAGCGGCTCGCCGGGTGCGCCAGTCGGCTGGCGCACATCGGCGAGTCTGTCGTCGGCTACTGGCTGTCCGGCGTCGTACCGAACCACTTCTCGTAGATCGCGTCGTAACGGCCGTCCTGCTTTGCTGCGGCGAGCACCTCGTTGACCTTGGCGAGCATCGCGCCGTTGCCCTTGCGCACCGCGATGCCGTACTGCTCACCGGTCTCGAACTCGGTGGTCACCTCGGTGTCCGGGTTCTTCTTGGCGAAGTCGAGGAACACCGAGTTGTCGTTGATGCCTGCGTCGATCTGCCCGGTCTTCACCGCGGTCTGCAGCAGCCCGAGGTCCTCGAACTGGCGAGTGGTGTAGCCGTGCGCGTCCTTGTGCTCCTCGGCGTAGTCCTCACCGGTCGTGCCGAGCTGCACGCCGAGCACCTTGCCGTTGAGGTTCTCCAGCCCCGTGATGCCGGAGTCCGTCTTCACCAGCAGCGCCTGGTTGGCGTCGAAGTACCCGTCGGAGAAGTCCATGACCTGCTGACGGACGTCGGTGATCGTCATCGCGGCGGCGGCGACATCGCACTGGCCGGTGTTGAACGACTGGCCGGACTCGATGCCCTCGAACGAGGTGTCGAAGATCTCCTGCTGAACGCCGAGGTCTTCGGCGATGAGGTCGACGAGCTCCACGTCGAAGCCGACCGTCTGGCCGTCCTGGGTGAACTGGAACGGCTCGTACGGCAGGTGTGTGCACGTGGTGAGCTTGCCCTCGGCGATCAGCGAGATCTCCTCGCCGGCCTGGGTGTCTTCGCCGGTGTTGACCTCCTCGGCGCAGGCTGCCGTGGTCGCGGCCAGTGCCAGGGCGGGCAGCAGGATGAGCGCTCTGAGGTTTCGTCGACGCGCCACTATGTTCACTCCTAGTAGTTCATACTGGTCGAGTTCACGCATCCTGCCACTCTCTGGGGGTACTGCACAGCATTGGGGACGTTACGGAGACGTTGCGAAGGGTTCAGCCGCTGTTGCAGGGCGCTGCACAATCAGCTGATCACCTGCAGGTGATCAGGCCCCGAAACCCCCACGGAGTCCACAGTGGACGGTTCGGCTGACCCTGCTCGGATAAGCGCGATTCAGGACGCGTCGGCGAGTGGCTGTGGCCGCTCGCCGAGCAACCTCCTCCGGAGCGGGCAACTCGCGGTCTGGAGCGGGCAACTCGCGTGCCTTAGCGGGGGACTCGCGCGCTGGAGCGGGGGACTCGCGCTGCGGAGCGGCGGCCCAGCAGTAGGAACCAGGCCAGGTAGGCGCCGCCTAGTGCCGAGGTGACCACGCCGACCGGCAACAGCGACGCGTCGAGGATGCGCTGCCCGAGGTAGTCGGCGAGCACCACGAGCAGTGCACCCATGACGGCTGACGGCACCAGGTTCGGCCCCGGTCGCCGGGTCAACCGCTTGGCCAGCTGCGGCGCGGCGAGCGCGACGAACGGCACCGGACCCGCCGTCGCCACCGCCACGGCGGTCAGCGCGACCGCGAGCACGAACAGCACGCGCCGGACCCGGTCGACGTCCACGCCGATACCGGTGGCGGTCTCGTCGCCCATCTCCAGCATCAGCAGCGGCCTGCCGTACAGCAGCACCACCGGCACGAGTACCGCCAGCGCCACCACGATCGGCCACAGGTAACCCCAGCCACGGCCGGCCAGGTTGCCCACCTGCCAGGTCACCGCCTGCGACGCCGCCTCCACCGTCGCCCGCGTGAGCAGCAACGAGTTGACGCCGACGAGCACCGCGCTGATACCGATGCCCACCAGCACCAAGCGATCACTGCGCAGCCCCCGGGGCCCGCACAGCACCGACACGACCAGACCGGTGAGCAGCCCGCCGGCGATAGCACCGAGCGCGACGGTCGCGGTACCGGCGCCGAAGATGATGATCGTCGCCACACCGCCGGTAGCCGACCCCGCCGTGAACCCGATGACATCGGGGCTGCCAAGCGGATTCCGGCTCAACGTCTGGAACACCGCACCGGACACGGCGAGTGCGACACCCACAGCCACCGCGACCAGCACCCGGGGCAGCCGCTGCTCGGTGACGATCAAATAGTCGTACCGGCTGCCCTGCCCGGCCAGCGTGCGCAGCACCGCGCCCGGGCTCATCGGGTAGTCGCCGGTGCCGATGGCCAGCACCGCGACGGCGAACGTCGCGACCGCCAGGCAGGCGACGACTGCCGTGACCCTGCTTCTCACTTGCGTACCGTCCTCAGCCTGCGGATCAGGAACACGAACACGAGGCCACCGACGACATCAGTGACGATGCCCACCTGCAGCTCCGCCGAGCCCGCTACCAGGCGGCCGAGGATGTCGCAGGCGAGCAGCACCACGGGGGCCGCGAGGACCGAGAGCCCGAGCACCCACCGCTCGTCCTGGCCGGCGACGAGCCGCACCAGGTGCGGGACCATCAGCCCGACGAAGGCGATCGGCCCGCACGCCGCAGTCGCCACCGCGGCCAGCAGCCCGACCGCGACCATGCCCAACAACCGGATCACCGCGGGTTTGGCGCCGAGGCCATGCGCGGCGTCGTCGCCGAGTGCGATCGCGTTGAGGGAGCGGCCCAGCAGCAGCGCGAGCACCACACCGGCGACGAAGAACGGCACCAACCCGGTGAGATCGCTGAGATCGCGGTTGGCCAGCGAACCCACCAGCCAGAACCGCATCCGGTCGAGCGTGCGCGTGTCGATCACCATCATCGCCTGGTTGATACCGACGAACATGGCCTGCACCGCGACACCGGCCAGCGCCAGCCGCAGCGGGCTACCGGCGCCGCGGCTGCCGCCGATGGCATAGACGAGGGCCGTCGCGCCGAACGAACCGACGAAGGCGAACCAGACGAGCTGGCTCGGCGCGGTGATCCCGAACGTCGCGGACGCGAACACGATCAGCACCGCGGCCCCGTGGTTGATACCGAGGATGCCGGGCTCGGCGATCGGGTTACGGGTGACCGACTGCAGTAGCGCCCCAGCCAGTCCCAGCGCCATCCCGGCCACGATGCCCAGCAGGGTCCGCGGCAGCCGGGTATCGCGCACGACGACGTCGCTGTAGCTGCCGTCGTAGGCGAACAGCGCGTGGAACACGGCGCCGAGCGGCAGCCGGTAGGAGCCGAGCGCGATAGAGGCCAAGACCACCGCGACCAGCGCGGCGAGCACGCCGGCCAGCGCGAGCATCCGTACGGAGCGGCGAGTGTCCCGCGCCGAGATGGTCATCACCATGGCCATCAGAGTAAGGCCAGGCTAACCTCATTGCGTGCAACCCTTCAGTGACCTTTCCCGCAGACGGTTCCTCGGTGGCGCACTGGCGCTCGGTGCCACCGCTGCGCTCGCGGCCTGCGGTTACCAGGAGGACACCGGTGCGGACTCCGGGTCCGGTACGGCGAACTGGTCGTACACAGACGACCGCGACCGCAAGCTTGACGGCCCCGTACCGCAGCGCATCGTCGCCCAGGTGACCGCCGCGGCGGCGCTGTGGGAGTTCGGCATCCGCCCAATCGGCATCTTCGGCCCGTCGAAGCTGCCCAACGGCGACAAGGACCCGCTGGCAGGCAACATCGATCTGTCCACAGTGGAATCCCTTGGCAACGTCTGGGGCGAGTTCAACTACGACCGCTACCTCGCGCTGAGGCCGGACCTGCTGGCGAGCGTGATGTACCTGCCTGACGAGCTCTGGTACGTCCCTGCCGAGCAGGCCGGGCAGGTGGACCAGGTCGCCCCGAGCGTGGGCCTGGACCTCGCCGGGGTGTCGATGCCCGACGGCATCGAGAAGTTCCGCGCGCTGGCCAAGGCACTCGGCGGCGACGTTGACGCCGCCTCTGTCACCGAGGCGAAGGCGGCGTGGGACCAGGCGAACACCGACTTCGCCGCGGCTGTGCAGGCGGCGAAGGGCAAGCGGCTCATGCTCGTCTCCGCGACGCAGGACGGCATCTGGGTCGGCAATGCGCAGGGCTTCCCGTCGAGCAAGCACCTGGACGACAAGGGCCTGACGTTCGTCGAGCCGGCCGCACCCGGCAACGGCAACTACTGGGAGCAGCTGAGCTGGGAGAACGCCGGTAAGTACGAGGCCGAGGTGATCCTGCTCGACAACCGCTTCGGCAACCTGCAGAACGCCGACCTCACGTCGTTCCCGACGTGGCAGCAGCTGCCCGCGGTGCGGGGCGGTCATGTGTTCGGCTGGAACCCCGAGACCCCGTTCTACTACCAGGCCGCGACGGAGCAGCTGAACAGCATCGGCACCGCGTTGCGGAACGTGTGACGCACGTCTACGGCGGCGTTTGCGGCGAAGGGTTACCGTGCGACACGTGCCCGCACCACGTGCCTCGCTACCAGCGACGAACCTCGCCAGGACGGTCGTGTTCGCCGCGTTCATCGCCGTACTCGGGATGTTTCCCGGGATCTATCTCGGCGGCTCCGGCGTTCCGATCGTGCTCCAGAACGCCGGTCCGCTCCTCGCCGGTGCGATCCTCGGCGCGCGCAGGGGAACCGCCGCGGTGTTGTTGTTCCTCGCGCTCACCGCGATCGGGTTGCCGCTGCTGTCCGGCGGCCGTGGTGGTCTGGCACCGTTCGCCGGGCCGAGCGGAGGCTTCCTACTCGGCTGGATCCTCTCCGCACTGGTGGCCGGCCTGATCGTGCAGCGTGCGGCGCGTCCCGGTCTGCCGGTGCTGTTGCTGGCGACCACCGGGGGACTGCTCGCCGACTACGCGATCGGCATCCCGTTCCTCGGCGCCTACACCGGCGACCTCGGCGCGGCTTTCGTGCAGTCGCTCGTGTTCGTGCCCGGTGACGCGATCAAGGTCGTGGCGACAGCGGTGGTCGCAGCCATCGCGCATCGTGCCCTGCCGGACACCGTGCTGCGCCCGGCGGTGCGTAACGAGTGACGCTCGCCGCACCACCGATCCTCGGCAACGCCGCCGTACCTGCCGACCTGCTCGCCCGCGCGCACGGTGCGGCTCGGCAGCTGGCCGGACGGGGAATCGGAGTGGGGGCGCGGGTCGCGGTCGATTCCGCCGACGTCCTGCCCTGGCTGCTCGGGGCGGACCTCCTCGGAGCAGCGACGCTCGTGGTGGAGCCGTCGTGGTCACCACGGGAGCGCGCCGCCGTGCTCGCCGACGCCGCACCGGACACGCTGGTCACCGGCAGCCCAGCACCCACACACGACGGCGTGACGCCGCGGGGCGATGACGCGACACAGTTCTACCTGGCCACGACGTCCGGCAGCAGCGGAAGGCCCAAGGTGCTGGTGCGCACGCGTGCGTCGTGGCTACGCAGCTTCGCCGCACTCGGCGCCGTGCCCTCGCCGGTGCTGATAGCCGGGCCACTGAGCTCGTCGCTGTTCACCTTCGGCGCTCTGCATGCACTGTGGTGCGGCGCCGAACTGCGGTTACAGCCGCGCTGGCGTCCCGAACAGGCCCGCGCCGCGGCAACCGTGCACGTCGTGCCTGCCATGCTGGCCGCGCTGCTCGCCGAGCTGGACCGCAGGCCCGGAGGGTGTGCACTGCGGACGGTCGTGTGCGGCGGTGCCCACCTCGGCGCGGAGCTGCGCGCACGGTTCGCCAGGCTGCTGCCCCACGCGGAGCTGATCGAGTACTACGGCTCGGCGGAACAGTCGCTGATCGCCCTGCGGCGCGGCGGCGACGAGGCACTGTGCCCGGTCCCCGATGTCGAGCTGGACGTCCGAGACGGCGAGCTCTGGGTGCACTCGCCATTGGCGTTCAGCGGGTACCTGCGCGCCGGCCGCCTCGACGCCACCCCTGTCTGGTCGAGTGTCGGCGATCGCGCGGAGTTGTCGGCCTCGGGCGCGCTGACCGTGCACGGCCGCAGCGCGGCCATGGTGTCCAGCGGCGGCAGGCTCGTGCCAGCCGAGGAGGTCGAGGCTGTGCTACGGGCGGTACCTGGCGTGCGTGACGTCCTGGTCGCCGGGACTCCGCACGGCACGCTCGGCGCGGTGGTCACGGCGATCGTCGAGGCCGACGTTCCCCCGTCGCTGCGGGAACTGCGCGCGTCGGCGCGGGCCGGGCTCGCGCCCGGCAAACGGCCTCGCCGTTGGCTGGTGACGAAGGAGCTGCCGCGCACGGCCGCCGGTAAACCGGCGCGTGCCACGGCAACCGCGCAGCTGCGGGACGGCACGTTCCCCGCGGAGCCGCTGTATGACTAGCCACGGTGAACCCACGTGTCCGGTCGTGGTCGCCGCGCGCCGCACACCGATCGGCACCGCGGGCGGGGCGCTGCGCGGGTTCACCGTCGACGAGCTGGCCGCCCCGGTGCTGCGCGCGGTACTGGACGATGCCTGCCTCGACTCCGTGGACGATGTGGTGCTCGGCAACGTGTTCGGCCCTGGCGGCAACCCGGCCAGGGTCGCAGCGCTGCGGGCCGGGCTCCCCACGTCGGTGCCGGGCGTGACGATCGACCGGCAGTGCGCGAGCGGGCTAGCCGCGATCACGCTCGCCGGAGCGCTGATCCAGGCCGGTGCGGGTGAGGCCTACCTGGCGGGCGGGGTGGAGAGCGCTTCGACCGCGCCGTATCGCGCCTGGCGCACCGAACCGTCGACCCAGTACACGCGGGCCCCGTTCGCTCCGGCCGACGTCGGCGATCCCGATATGGGCCCCGCGGCCGACCGGGTGGCTGCCGAGGCCGGGATCTCCCGCGCCCGTCAGGACGCCTTCGCCGCGCGCAGCCACGCCCGCGCCGTCGAGGCACAGCGCGCCGGCCGGTTCGCCGCAGAGCTCGTGCCGCTCGACGGGGTGACGACCGACCAGCGGCCGCGGGACAGCTTCACTGTCGAACGGCTCGCCCGCTTCCACCCCGCGTTCACCCCCGATGGCACCGCCACCGCGGCGAACTCGTGCGGCGTCAACGACGGTGCCGCCGCGGTGCTCGTGGTGAGCGAGCGGCTGCGGCGCGAGCGTGGGCTGCCGGGGCTGCGACTGGTCGCGTCGGCGACCTCGGCCGTGGATCCGAACCGCCTCGGCCTCGGTGCGGTACCGGCAATGCGGTCGGTGCTGCGCAGCACCCCGGATGTGGTGGAGTTCAATGAGGCGTTCGCCGGGCAGGCGCTGGCCTGCCTCGACGCTGCCGGAATCGACGAGCGGACGGTGAGCCCGGACGGTGGCGCGATCGCGCTCGGTCACCCGTGGGGCGCATCCGGCGCGGTACTCGTCGTCAGGCTGTTCTCACAGCTGGTCCGCCAGGCTGCGGGCCGTTCAGGGCTCGCGGCGCTGTCCGCGGGCGGCGGGGTGGGCGTGGCCACGTGGTGGGAGGTTGTGCGGTGATCGAGTTCGCCGGTGTCGGGCACCAGTACGGCGAGCGCACCGTACTGTCCGATGTGGACCTACAGCTGGCCGAACGGCGGGTGGCTTTCGTCGGCGCCAACGGCTCCGGTAAGTCCACACTGGCCCGCATGATCAACGGCCTCGTGCTGCCCAGCTCGGGGCGAGTGCTGGTCGACGGCCTCGATCCCGCCAAGGACGGCCGCAAGGTACGGCGCCGCGTCGGGTTCGTGTTCACCAATCCGGACAGCCAGATCGTGATGCCGACGGCAGGTGAGGACGTGGCGTTCTCCCTGCGTGGCAGCGGACTGTCCAAACAGGAGCGGGCGCGGCGCGCGGCGGACGTGCTCGCCGAGTACGGCCTCGGCGGGTACGCCGAGCACCCCGCGCACCAGCTCTCGGGCGGGCAGAAGCAGTTGCTGGCACTGTGCGCGATGCTCGTGCTCGACCCGGACGTGCTGGTGTGCGACGAGCCGACGACCCTGCTGGACCTGCGCAACAAGCGGCTGTTCGGTGAGCTGCTGGCCGGGCTACGGCAGCAGGTGGTGCTGGTGACACACGACCTGGACCTGCTGGGCACCTTCGACCGGGTGGTCGTGCTCGACGCGGGGCGGGTGGTGGCCGATGACGAACCGGAACCCGCGCTGCGTCACTACCGGAAGCTGGTGCTCGGATGAGCGGCCCCGTGTCAAGCCGCAGCAGTCAACGTGGCGACCACGCGCGCTCCGGCCGTCAGGCCCCGCTATCGGGGCGGCGGTGCGCCCTTGTCGAGGACGTGAGTCGATCGGGTATGGAGCGCACTGTCGACACGATCGCGGTCGCGCGCAAACTCGCGGAGAGGAAGGCATGACACCGCTCGGGCTGTACGAGCCGGGAACGAGCGTGCTGCACCGCATCCCGGCAGGCGCGAAGTTTCTCGGCGTGCTCGTACTCGCCAGTGCGGTGCTGGTGCTGGACTCGCCGGTCGCGCTCGGCGCGCTGTGCGGCGCCGTGGTGCTCGGCTACGTGCTGGCGCGCATCCCGGGCCGCCGCTGCTGGCAGATCGCGCGCACGCTGCTCCTGCTCGTCGGATTCGTGTTCGCCCTGCAGTGGTGGCTGCTCGGGTTACCGGCCGCGGCAGTGGTGTGCCTGCGCCTGGTCGCCGCACTGGCCGCGGCGAACCTGTTCACGCTCACCACGCGGGTGGATGACGTGGTATCCGCTGTGGAGCGCGCGCTGCGGCCACTGCGCCGCTTCGGGGTGCGCCCGGACCGGATCGGGCTGCTGGTCGGGCTGACCCTGCAGGCGGTCGCGGCGCTGTCGGTCATCGCGGGTGAGGTGCGCGAGGCCGCCCGCGCCCGCGGCGCCGATCGCTCGGTGACGGCGTTCGCGGTGCCGTTTCTGGTACGAACCCTGCGCCACGCCGACGAGCTCGGCGAGGCACTGGCCGCCCGCGGCGCCGGCGATCGGTAACGCTCCCCAAATTCTCAGCCGCGGGCGTGGGCGTCGAGGATGTGGGCTACCGCCTCGGTGACCCGCTGAGCCTGGTCCAGGTGCAGCCATTCGTCCGGAACGTGCGCGTTGGAGTCCGGACCGAGCGCACCGGTCACCAGGAACTGCGCCTCCGGGTACTTCTCGCCGAGCAGCCCCATGAACGGGATCGACCCGCCGAGGCCGACACCACGCCACTGCTGGCCGAACACACCGTCGCTGACCTGCGCGAGAGCACTCACCAGCCACGGGGCCAGATCGGGGGCGTTCCAGCCGTCGGCCGACTCGACACCGGTCAGCTCGACCGTCGCGCCGTAGGGAACATCGGTGGTCAGTGCCTCGCTGATGGCGGCGAGTGCCGCAGCCGAGTCGGCGGTCGGCGGGAGCCGGAAGCTCAGCGCGAGCGTGCTGTGGTCGCGCAACACGTTGCCGGCGTCGGCGGGCTCGGGGAAGCCGCTGGCGCCGATCACCGACAGCGTCGGCCGCCAGCCGTTGTTCAGCAGCAGTTCCAGCTCGTCGTCCGACACCGGCCGCGTGTCGCCGTACAGCGGGAAGGCCTTACCCATCGCCCCCGGTGCGACCTCGGCGGTCGCCTTGGCCTCCGCGATGCGGTTCGCGGGAATCTCCACAGTGCACTCGGCGAGCGTGACCTCGCCGGTCTCGGCGTTCTCGACCCGTTCGAGCAGCCTGCGCAGCACCCGGAACGAGCTGGGCACGACCCCGCTCGCCAGCCCGGAGTGCTGGGCGGAGTCGAGCACGCGCACGGTGACGTGGACCTGCGCGAGCCCGCGCAGGCTCGTGGTGAGCCAGAGCCGCTCGTAGTCGTTGCCGCCGGAGTCGAGGCACACCACGAACGAGACGCGACCGAGTCGCTCCGACAGGTGCTCGAGGTAGGCGGGCAGGTCGGGGCTGCCGGACTCCTCGCCGGTCTCCAGCAGCACCACCGCACGCGCATGTTCCCCGCCCGCCGCACGGACCGCCTCCAGCGCGACGGTGGCCGCGTAGCCGGCGTAGCCGTCGTCGGCAGCACCGCGACCGTAGAGCCTGCCGTCCTCCAGCACCGGCTTCCACGGCCCGAGCCCGTCGGACCAGCCACCGACCGGTGGCTGCTTGTCCAGGTGGCCGTACAGGAGCACCGTGCCCTTGTCCTGCGCTCCCGCAGTGGCGGGCACGTCGAGTAGCAGCACGGGACTGCGGTCGCCGAGCCGGACGACCTCCACGCTGGCGCCCGGGATCGAGCGGGCGATCAGCCACTCCCGGACGTGCTCGACCGCCGCGTCCAGCTGGCCGGAGCGCGCCCAGTCCTTGTCGAAGGCCTGCGACAGAGCCGGGATCTCCACCAGGCCGGACAGGCTGGGCAGGACGTCGTTCGCCCACAGTCCACGGACGGTGTCACGCACGGTTCGCTGTTCCACGCGCCCATCCTGCCACCCGTCGGCGGGGTCAGGCCGTGGCGTGGGCGTGCAGGATCCTGGCGACGGCCTCGGTCACCCGCTCGGTCTGGTCCAAGTGCAGCCACTCGTCGGGAACGTGCGCGTTGTTGCCCGGTCCGCGCGGGCCCGTGACCACGAACTGCGCGTCCGGGTAGGCCCGGCCGAACAGCCCGAGGAACGGGATCGTGCCGCCGAGGCCGAGCGCACGCCACGGCTTGCCGAAGACCTCGTCGCTCACGGCGTCCAGCGTGGCCGCGAGCCACGGCGCACGGGGCGTTGCGGCCCAGCCGTCGGCGGCCTCCGCACGGGCGATCTCGACCCGCGCGCCGGAGGGCACGTCCGTGGTGAGAGCCTTCTCGATCGCCTGCAGTGCAGTGCCCGCGTCGACGGTCGGCGGCAGGCGGAAGCTCAGCTTGAGGCTGGTGTAGGGGCGCAGGACGTTGCCGGCGTCCAGAATCGGCGGCAACCCGTCGGCACCGGTGACCGACAGCGTGGTGCGCCAGGTGTTGTTCAGCACCAGCTCGACCGGGTCGTCGCTGGTGAACCGGACACCGTCGGCCAGCGGCAGCTGCGGGGTGAGCAGCCCTTCCTCGACCGCGGCCCTGATCTCGGCGAGCCGCTCGGCGGGGATCTCGACAGAGAGCTCGGGCAGCTTCATCAGCCCGGTGCGCGCGTCCTCGATCCGGTCGAGCAGCGCCCGCAGCACGCGGAAGCTGCTGGGCACGAGGCCGCTGCCGTGTCCCGAATGGACTCCGGAGGTGAGCACGCGCACCGTGAGGTCGAGGAACGCGATGCCGCGCAGGGACGTGGCCAGCCAGAGCCGCTCGTAGTCGGCGCCCGCGGTGTCGAGGCAGATGACCAGCCCGACGCGGCCGAGCCGGGCCGACAGGTGTTCCAGGTAGGCCGCGAAATCAGGGCTGCCGGACTCCTCACCCGTCTCCAGCAGCACGACCGTGCGGGCATGGCTGCCGCCGGCGGCGTGCAGGGCCTCCAGTGCGGCGGCTGCCGCGTACCCGGCGTAGCCGTCGTCACCGGCACCACGGCCGTAGAGCCGCTCGTCCTTGACGACGGGTGTCCACGGCCCGAGTCCCGGCGACCAGTCCCCGGCCGCGGGCTGCTTGTCCAGATGGCCGTAGATCACCACCGTCTCGGGGTTGGTCGCCGCCCGCGCGGGCACGTCGAGCAGGAGCACCGGTGTGCGGCCGGGCAGCTCGACAACCTCGGCCGTTGCCCCGGCGATGTTCCGGGCTTCGAGGTAGGAGCGGACGTGCTCGACGGCAGCGTGGATGTGCCGCGTGGCCGCCCAGCCGGAGTCGAACGCGGGCGAGAGCGCCGGGATGGCCACGAACTCCGCGAGACTCTCCAGCGCCTCCCTGCTCCACAGCCTGTGTACCGTCTCGCGCACCACCCGCTCGTCCATTCCCTGATCGTGGCATGAACTCGCCGTGTCACACGTCACACTGCGTCAGATGATCGACAGTCCGCCTTGCCATCCAGCGCCAAGATCACCGAGAACCGGAAGGTTAACGCTGGTTCGCATCACCGACTTTCGGCTGGCACATGGTCGGTATTCCTAGCGTTTTCGCAGTTCAGGAGGCGATCGCGGGCAACGAATCGGCCTCGGGACCTCTCCAGAACCGCTCCGTTCGTGCCAGGATGGCGGCGTGAACCGTCACCGCCGACGGCACCCGAGCGCTCGGACCCGTGCGTGCAGGTTGCCGCCGGTGCGCCGACGTAGCCGCCACAAGCGGCGCGCGGCACGACCCAAGGAGATAGCGCATGCCGTCCCCCGAACAGTGGACGCGCCCGGAGCCTGGCGCCGGACCGGCCGCCACAGCGGCGGAACCGACTCCAGAACAGGTGATTGCGGGTTTGCGAGCGACGACTGAAGGCGGGGCTGAGCTCACTCAGCTCCTCACCCCCGAAGGCGAACGACGCACATCGGCGCAGTTCGATCCCTACGTCGCCGACATCGACGACGAGGCACTTCGCGGGCTCTACCGGGACATGGTGCTGGTCCGTCGCGCCGACCGGGAATCCAACGCCATGCAGCGGCAGGGCCAGCTCGGCATCTGGGTACCGCTGCTCGGCCAGGAAGCGGCACAGATCGGTTCCGGCAGGGCGCTACGGCCACAGGACATGGCCTTCCCCAGCTATCGCGAACACGGCGTCGCCTACACGCGCGGCATCGACTTCCGCGAGCTGCTCGGCATCTTCCGGTGCACCGATCACGGCGGGTGGGACTTCCACCGCTACGGCTTCCACCCTTACACGATCGTCATCGGCAACCAGGTCCTCAACGCCACCGGCTACGCCATGGGGCAGAAGTTCGAGGGCAAGGTCGGCGACGACGATGGCGAGGCCACCATCGTCTACTTCGGCGACGGGGCCACCAGCCAGGGTGACGTGCACGAGGGCTTCGTGTGGGCCGCGGTGTACGACGCGCCAGTGGTGTTCTTCTGCCAGAACAACCAGTGGGCGATCTCCGAGCCCACCGAACGGCAGTCGCGCCTGCCGCTCTACCAGCGGGCCCGCGGCTACGGCTTCCCCGGCATCCGGGTGGACGGCAACGACGTCCTCGGCTGCCTCGCGGTGACCCGCTGGGCGCTCGAAGAGTGCCGGCACGGCAACGGGCCCGTGCTGATCGAGGCGTTCACCTATCGCATGGACGCCCACACCACGACCGACGACCCGACGCGGTACCGGCTGTCGGAGGAGCTCGAGGTGTGGAAGCACAAGGACCCGATCGAGCGGGTTCGCGTGCACCTGGCCCGCAGCGGTGCCGCCGACCAGGCCTTCTTCGACGACGTACAGGCCGAGGCGGACCGGTTCGCAGCCGAGCTGCGCGACTACTGCTTCAACATGCCCGATCCGCCACCGGAGCGGATCTTCGCCAACGTCTACGCCGAACCCTCCCCGGTGCTGGACGCCGAGCGGGAGAAGTACCTGGCGTACCTGTCCGGCTTCAGCGGGGCGGGTGAGCACTGATGGCGGCTCCTGTGAAATCCACAGTGGACGAAGCGGTGTCCAAAGTGCAGAACCTCACGATCGGCAAGGCGCTCAACCTCGGCCTGCGCACGGCCATGGAGGCCGACGACAAGGTCATCGTCATGGGCGAGGACGTCGGCAAGCTCGGTGGCGTCTTCCGTATCACCGACGGCCTGCAGAAGGACTTCGGCGAGCAACGCGTGCTGGACACGCCGCTGGCCGAGTCCGGGATCATCGGCACCGCCGTCGGACTGGCCGTGCGCGGGTTCCGGCCGGTGTGCGAGATCCAGTTCGAGGGCTTCATCTTCCCGAGCTTCGACCAGATCTCCAGCCAGCTCGCGAAGTTGCACTACCGCTCACAGGGCCGGATCAAGATGCCGGTGGTGATCCGGGTGCCGTTCGGCGGCGGGATCGGCGCGGTCGAGCACCACTCCGAGTCGCCGGAGTCGCTGTTCGCGCACACCGCCGGGCTCAAGGTCGTAGCGTGCTCGAACCCCGTCGACGCGTACTGGATGATCCAGCAGGCCATCGCGTCCGACGATCCGGTGCTGTTCTTCGAGCCGAAGCGGCTGTACCACTCCGGCGCGTTGAAGGCGCCGGTCGACACCACGGCCACGCCCGATCCGCTGTTCGCCTCGCGCGTGGTGCGGCGCGGTGATGCCGCCACGCTGGTGGCCTACGGCCCTTCGGTGAAGGTGTGCCTCGACGCCGCGACCGCGGCCGCGGAGGACGGCACCTCGCTGGAGGTGATCGACCTGCGCACGCTCTCCCCGCTGGACCTGGAACCGGTGTTCGAGTCGGTGCGCCGCACCGGCCGGCTGATTGCGGTCAGCGAAGCGCCTTCGGAGGCCTCGCTCACGTCCGAGATCGCCGCACGCGTACAGCAGGAGTGCTTCTACTCGCTGGAGGCACCGGTGCTGCGCGTGGCCGGATTCGACACGCCGTACCCGCCGTCGAAGCTGGAGGAGCACTACCTGCCCGACCTCGACCGGGTGCTGCATGCCGTTGACCGCGCCCTGGACTGGTGAGGGGGACACGTGCCTGAGTACAAGCAGTTTCCCCTTGCCGACACCGCGGAGGGGCTGACCGAGGCCGAGATCCTCAACTGGCGGGTCGGGCCCGGCGACGAGGTGACCGTCAACCAGATCGTCGTGGAGATCGAGACGGCGAAGGCGGCTGTCGAGCTGCCGATCCCGTGGGCGGGTGTGGTCACCGAGCTGCTGGTGGAGCCGGGGCAGACGGTCGAGGTCGGCACGCCGATCCTCACCGTCGACGTCGACCCGGGCGGGGCACCGGCGCCGACCCCGGCGGCCAACGGCTCGGCACCCGCCGCCGCACCGCCCGCCGAGGAGGAGATGAAACCCCTCGTCGGCTACGGCTCCAAGCAGGTGGTGGCCAAACGTCGCCCGCGTAAGGTCGCCACGGCCACACCCACGCCGGTCCCGGCCAACGGAGCCGCTCCGGCTCGCGGCGGGTACGTCCCGTTGGCGAAGCCGCCGGTGCGCAAGCTCGCGAAGGACCTCGGGGTGGACCTGCACGGGCTGACCGGTTCCGCCGAGGGCGGCGTGATCACCCGCGAGGACGTCGAACGTGCCGCGGCGCCACAGGCCGCACCAGCGCCGGTCGGGACCGGTGCGCGGGAACGCCGGGTGCCGATCAAGGGCGTACGCAAGGCAACCGCGCAGGCCATGGTGGCGAGTGCCTTCACCGCACCGCACGTCACCGAGTTCCTCACCATCGACGTCACGCCGATGATGGAGCTGCGCGAGAAGCTCAAGGCAGCCCCGGCCTTCGCCGGTGTGAAGCTCACACCGCTGGCCTTCGCGGCGAAGGCGGTGTGCCTCGCGGTGCGCCGCACGCCCGACGTCAACGCGGTGTGGGACGGCGACGCCGGCGAGATCGTCTACAAGGACTACGTGCACCTCGGGATCGCCGCGGCCACCCCGCGCGGCCTCGTGGTGCCGAAGATCCGCGACGCCGACGGCAAGTCGCTGGTGGATCTCGCCGGTGCGCTGGAGGAGCTCACCACCACGGCCAGGGCGGGCAAGACACCGCCGGAGGCCATGCTCGGCGGCACGTTCACGATCACCAACGTGGGCGTGTTCGGCGTCGACACCGGCACGCCGATCATCAACCCCGGCGAGTCGGCGATCCTCGCGCTCGGCGCCATCCGCGACATGCCGTGGGTCGTGGACGGCGAACTGGCCGTGCGCAAGGTGATGCAGCTGTCGCTGAGCTTCGACCACCGGGTGATCGACGGTCAGCAGGGCTCGCAGTTCCTCGCCGACGTCGGCGCGCTGCTCGCCGACCCGGCGATGGCGATCACGTACTGATGCCACCGAGCTGCCGGAGGTACTGCTCCGGCAGCTCGGTGTCCAGCGAGGGAGCAAAACGGCTACGTCACGCGTTGTCTCCGGTATGGCCGTCGTGTTCTTGCTCTATGTGGTTGCCGAGGTGGCCGCCGTCTGGGCGGTCGCGTCGCTGATCGGCTTTCTCGGGACGCTCGGATTGCTGCTGGCCGGCGCGTTCCTCGGCTCCTGGCTCGCGCGTCGGGAGGGTGGCAAGGCGGCGAGTGCGTTCATGATGACCGCCAGGGCAGGCCGTCCCGCACACGCCGAGGTCACCGACGGAATGCTCGTCGGGCTCGGCGGCCTGCTGATCCTGCTGCCCGGTTTCGTGAGCGACATCGCCGGCCTGCTGCTCCTGCTGCCGCCGACCCGGGGCGTCGTGCGCCGGGCATGGCTGCGGCGGATCGAGCGGCGCGCCCCGCTCGGCCAACCGCGGCAGGGCCGGGTGATCGTGGTCGACAGCGAGGTCGTCAGCGACAGCACGCCCGCCAAGGACCAGCCGCCCCGGGTCATCGATTCCCAGTAGCCGCACCGCGCCCCTCGGCAGGTAGCGTCTCCTCCGAGCAGGAGGTTCGCAGGTGGCGCAGGATGTCAAACGCTCGTCCGAACGGGCCAAACGGCTCCCCCGAGCGGTCCGGGAGAAGCAGATCCTGGACGCCGCGGTGTCCGTGTTCGCCCGCCTCGGCTACCACTCCGCGTCAATGGACGAGATCTCCGAGGTGGCCGGCGTTTCGAAGCCGATGATCTACAGCTACCTCGGCGCGAAAGAGGACCTCTTCCTGCACTGCATCCGCCGCGAGGCAGACAGGTTGCTGCAGGCCGTGCGGGCAGGCATCAAGCCGGAGCTGTCGCCGGACATGCAGCTGTGGCACGGGTTGCGCTCGTTCTACGGCTTCGTCGGCGAGTACCGGGAGTCCTGGACCGTGTTGCACCGGCAGGCACTGACGGTGGGCGGTCCGTTCGCCGGTGAGCTGGAAGCCTTGCGCGGCAAGGCAATCGACCTCGTCGCCGAGCTCGTCGTGTCCGCGGGCGCCCGGAAGGGGCTCGGCGCGCAGGCCGAGTTCTCCGGCAAAGGCATGGCGGCCGCACTGGTCGGCGCGGCCGAGTCGCTCGCCGACTGGTGGCTCGACCACCCCGACGTCTCCGACGCCGTACTCGCCTCGTGGTTGATGAACCTGACCTGGCTCGGGTTCAACGACCTCATCGAAGGCCAGGTGTGGCGGCCTACGGAGTCGTGATCGTGCCCGCGAGGTGCGGTTTCGGCCTGCTGGCGTGCCACAGCTCGAACGCCCAGCCGGCATCGGCCCGCCAGGACGTGAACCCGACCCTCGATGGCAGCAGCACCGGCAGCTTGAACCGCACGTCGACGGTGTAGGCGCCTGGCAACCTGCCCTCGAAGGCCGCCAGGCAACGCGCCTTGGTCCACATGCCGTGCGCGATCGCCCCGCGGAAGCCGAACATCCGTGCCGTCAGCGGGTGGAGGTGGATCGGGTTGCGGTCGCCGGACACCTCGGCGTAGCGCCTGCCGATGTCGCCGGGCACCCACCAGATCGCCCCCGCCGACGGTGGCGCCAGCGACGTCTTGCCGCCACCGGAGCCGGCACCGGCACCACGCCGCAGGTAGGTGCTCACATCCGTCCACACCGTCTCGCCACCGGTGACGACCTCGGTCACGACGTCGAACTCGGTGCCCTTGTCGTGCGTGCGCAGCCGCTCCGCACGCACTCGGAGCGTGAGCTCCTCGCCGAGGCGTAGCGGCCGGTGCAGGGTGATCCGGTTCGCCACGTGCACCATGCCGAGCAGCGGGAACGGGAACTCCGGCTCCGACAGCAGCGCCACCTGCAGCGGAAACGCCAGTATGTGCGGGTAGGTCACCGGCAACTCGTCGGTGAGCCTGAACCCGCAGATCCGGTTGTACGCCGCGACGTGGCCCGGATCGGCGCTGACGCCGGCGTACACGTACTCGGTGTCCGGCAGGGTCTCGCCCCCGGCCTTACGCAGCCCGCCGAGCACCGCTCTGGGGTAGAGCTTCGCCAGGCTCGGCGCGCGGTGGAGCTCCTTCACAGTCACCGTCACGCTCCCAGGAACGCCTGACCGCAGACCCGCACGACGTTGCCGTTGACGGCGGACGATGCGGGGTTGGCGTACCAGGCAATGGTCTCGGCCACGTCGACCGGCAGCCCGCCCTGCGCGAGGCTCGACAGCCGCCTGCCGACCTCGCGGATCACCACCGGGACCGCGGCGGTCATCTTGGTCTCGATGAACCCTGGTGCGACGGCGTTGATCGTCCCGGGATGCTCGGCCAGCCGCGGTGCGGCCTCGTCGACCATGCCGATGACACCGGCCTTGCTGGTGGCGTAGTTGGTCTGGCCCAGGTTGCCCGCGATCCCGGCAATGGACGAGACGCCGATGATGCGGCCGCCCGCCCGCAGCACGTTGCCCGCGAGCAGCTTGTCGTTCGCGGCGAGCTGGGCCAGCAGGTTCACCGACAGCACGGCATCCCAGGCGCCCTCGGTGAGGTTGCCCAGCGTCTTGTCCCTGGTGACCCCGGCGTTGTGCACGACCACATCGACGCCACCGTGCCGCTCGGTGAAATACCCGGCGAGCCGGTCCGGCGCGTCCTCGGCGGTGATGTCCAGCTGCAGCGCCGAACCGCCGATGTCGTTGGCGACCGCGGACAGGTCCGCGCCCTGCGCCGGGATGTCGAGCACGACGACGTGGGCGCCGTCGCGGGCCAGCACCTCGGCGATCGCGGCGCCGATGCCGCGCGAGGCACCGGTGACGAGAGCGACCTTGCCGGCGAGCGGCGCCTCCCAGCTCGGTGGCGCCTGCGCCTCCGTGACCCCCGCTGTGCCGATGCCGATGACCTGCCCGTCGACGAACGCCGACTTGGCCGACAGCAGGAAGCGGAGGGTCGACTCGGTGGCCTCCTCCGCGCCGGCGGCGACGTGGACGAGCTGCGCGGTCGCGCCGCGCTTGAGTTCCTTGCCGAGCGAGCGGGTGAACCCTTCGAGCGCGCGCTGCGCGATGCGCTCCCGGCCCTCGGCCAGTTCGGGTGGGGTGCCGAACACGACGACCCGGCCGGACGGGCCGATTTTGCGGATGACCGGGTGGAAGAACCGGTGCAGCTCACGCAGTTGCGCTGGTTCGGTGATGCCGGTCGCGTCGAATACGAGCGCACCGTAGCGGGCATCGCCGACGGGGCTGCAGAGGACCTCGATACCGACGGAGGCGAGCTGCCCGCCGAGCGTCTTCTCCAGCCGCCCGCCGGGCGCGGCACCGAGAAGTGCGGGACCATCGAGGGCGGGTTGACCCGGCTGGTAGCGCCGCAGCGTGGGCGGGTTGGGCAGGCCGAGCCTCGGCACCAGGAATCTGCCGACCGGTGTTCTGGTGAACTGCTGATACCTGTCCGCCATCGGTATCCCTCCCGTGCCGATTGTGCACTGTCAGCCTAATCTACTCACGAGTAGGTGCGTCGACGCTGACCAGGAGGAGCGATGACCTCAGCGCAGAAGCCGCGGAACACGAGCAGGAACAACACGCCGGCCATCCGCAAGGTCGCGATCGTCGGCGCCAACCGCATCCCCTTCGCGCGGTCGAACGGGCCGTATACCGAGGCCGCCAACCAGGACATGCTCACCGCCACGATCGACGGCCTCGTCAGCCGGTTCTCCCTGCAGGGCGAGCAGATCGGCGAACTCGCCGCGGGCGCGGTGCTGAAACACGCCCGCGACTTCAACCTCGCCCGCGAATGCGTGCTCGGCAGCAGGCTCGCGCCGACCACACCGGCCGCGGACGTACAGATGGCGTGCGGGACGGGCCTGCAGGCGGTGGTCAACGTCGCCAACAAGATCGCCCTCGGGCAGCTCGACTCCGCGATCGCCGGCGGGGTCGACACCACCAGCGATGCGCCGCTCGCCGTCAACGACAGCCTGCGCCGCCTGCTGGTGCGGTTCGCCGCCGCAAAGACAGTGGGCGAGCGGCTCAAGCTCCTCACCCGGATCCGGCCCGGCCACGTCGTTCCGGAGATCCCCCGCAACGCCGAACCACGTACCGGACTGTCGATGGGCGAGCACGCGGCGCGCACGGCGAAGGCGTGGGACATCTCGCGCGGCGAGCAGGACGAGCTCGCCGCCGCCAGCCACCAACGCCTCGCCGCCGCCTACGACCGTGGCTTCTTCGACGACCTGGTGACGCCCTACCTCGGCCTCACCCGCGACCAGAATTTGCGGCCGGACTCGACCGCGGAGAAACTCGCGAAGCTCGAGCCGGTCTTCGGCGGACCGGAGGGCACGATGACGGCCGGCAACTCGACGCCGTTGTCCGACGGCGCGTCCACCGTGCTGCTGGCGACCGAGGAGTGGGCGCGGGAGCGCAGCCTGCCGGTGCTGGCGTACGTGACCTTCGCGCAGACCGCAGCCGTCGACTACGTGCACGGTGACGAGGGCCTGCTCATGGCTCCCGCCTACGCCGTGCCCCGGCTGCTCGACCGGGCCGGGCTCACGTTGCAGGACTTCGACTTCTACGAGATCCACGAGGCGTTCGCCTCGCAGGTGCTCGCGACGCTGAAGGCCTGGGAGGATCCGACGTTCGCCAAGGAACGGCTGGGCCGCGACGAGCCACTCGGCTCGATCGACCGCGGCAAGCTCAACGTCAACGGTTCCTCGCTCGCCGCAGGCCATCCGTTCGCGGCCACCGGTGGCCGGATCGTCGGCACGCTGGCGAAGCTGCTGCACGAGAAGGGCTCCGGGCGCGGACTGATCTCCATCTGCGCAGCGGGTGGCCAGGGCATCACAGCGATCCTGGAGAGGTAGCCGGTAACAGCCCCCAAGGCCACCTTGGTTGCGTTCAACGCAACTATGGTGGCCTTGGGGACGTAAATCGGTGCCGATCTGTCGGTGGGCGTCCCTACCCTGGCGACATGTCCTCAACCGACAACGGTGTCGCGGTACGGGCGCGCGGCCTCGTCAAGACCTATGGCTCGACACGCGCGCTCGACGGCGTGGACCTGGAGATCCGCACGGGGCAGGTACTCGGCCTGCTCGGGCCGAACGGCGCGGGTAAGACCACCGCCGTCCGGATACTGACGACCCTGCTCACACCGGACTCCGGCGACGCGGAGGTGGCAGGGCACAACGTACTCACCGAACCGGACGCGGTCCGCCGGTCCATCGGGCTCTCCGGCCAGTACGCGGCAGTCGACGAGCACCTGACCGGGTTCGAGAATCTGTACCTCGTCGGCAGGCTCTACGGCCGCAGGCGGGCCGCGGCGCGGGAACGCGCCCGTGAGCTGCTCGACCGCTTCCAGCTCGCCGAGGCCGCCGACCGGCCGGCGAAGGGCTATTCCGGCGGCATGCGGCGCAGGCTGGACCTGGCGGGCGCACTCGTGGCCGAGCCGAGCGTCGTGGTGCTGGACGAGCCGACCACGGGGCTCGACCCGCGCGGCCGGATCGAGATGTGGGAGGTCATCGGGGAGCTCGTCGCCACCGGCGCGACCGTGTTGCTCACGACTCAGTACCTGGAGGAAGCCGACCAGCTCGCCGATTCCATCGTCGTCATTGACCGCGGCCGGGTCATCGCCCGCGGCACGGCGGACGAGCTCAAGGCGCGGATCGGCGGGGAACGGCTGGAACTGGTCGTGGCCATACCCGAGGAGCTCCCAGTGGCGGTGCGCGTGCTGAACGAGGTCGGTGTCGGCGAGGCAACCGTTGACGAGCACACCCGCAAAGCCGACGTGCTCGTGGACACCGGACCGAAGGCGCTGGTCGAGGTTCTGCGCAGGCTCGATGCGCAGGACGTCACGGTGCAGGACGTCGGGCTGCGCAGGCCATCGCTCGACGACGTGTTCCTGTCACTGACCGGGCATTCGACCGGCGAGGAGGTGGCCAGGTGAACGGGCTGGCCAAGCTGGTCTCCGACAGCGGGGTGATCACCTGGCGCAACGTCATGAACGTGCGCCGCAACCCCGAATGGCTACTCGGCGCGACGGCGTTCCCGATCATGTTCGTGCTGATGTTCGCCTACGTCTTCGGCAACGCCATCGGCGGACCGGGCGGCGACAGCGCCGACTACCGCGAGTTCCTGATCGCCGGGATCTTCGCGCAGACGGTGGCGTTCAACTCCTCCTACACCGTCATCGGTTTCGCCAACGACCTGCAGAAGGGCATCATCGACCGGTTCCGCTCGCTGCCGATGTCGCGGCTGGCCGTCATCATCGGGCGGACGACTGCCGACCAGGTGCTGAGCGTGTTGGTGCTGGTGGTCATGACGTTCACGGGCCTGCTCATCGGCTGGCGCATCCACAGCAGCGCGGCCGACGCGGCGCTCGGCTACCTGATGATCTTGCTCTTCGCGTTCGCGCTGTCGTGGGTCGGCGCCTACATCGGGCTGCTCACCCGCAGCGTCGAGGTCGCCAACAGCGCCGGGCTCATCTGGCTCTTCCCGCTCACGTTCGTCTCGTCGGCGTTCGTGCCACAGGAGAGCCTGCCCGGCGTGCTGGGCACGATCGCCGACTGGAACCCCTTCACCGCGGCGGTGAACGCCACCAGGGACCTGTTCGGCAACACCAACCCGGCGGGCTGGCCGCCACCGTCGGGCTGGCCGGCGGAGAACGCGGCACTATACGCGGTACTGAGCTGCGTAGCGATCATCGCGATCTTCGCGCCACTCGCCACCGCCCGGTACCGGAAGGTGGCGAGCCGGTAGTGCACGGCGGGTAGTGGACGTGTTGCCCGCTACCCGCCGTCTTCAGTCGTCTACAGTTCTCTAGCTTCAGATCTAGACAGCGCTAGAAGCTCTTACCTTTGGCCGGGTAGGCCTTGGGCAGCCGGAAGCCGTGCTCGGCAGCCACCTCGCGGAGCCGATCCGGATAGTCGGTGATGATCCCGTCCACACCATCGTCGATGAGCTTGCGCATGGTGTTCTTGTCGTTGATCGTCCACGGGATCACCTTGATGCCTGCCCGGTGCGCCTCGTCGACCAGCGCCTTGGTCGTGAACGGGACGTAGTTCGGATCGTTGATCGTGCCGCCCTGCGGGTTGCCGTGCACGGGCGAGAGCGCACTCGCACCGAAGGAGGCCACCGCCCGGACCGGGCTGCCACCGAAGTCGTCGATGTCGAGACCACCGAGCCATGGCGACTTGCCGGGCTGGCCAACCTGCAGGAACTCCGGCTGGGTCAGCGCGACCACCGGCAGCCAGGGCGCGCGCTCGCGCAGGAGCATGAGCGCACCCCAGTCGAAACTCTGGATCGTGACGTTGCGGGCGAACCCGGAGCGGCCGACCTCGCGGATGACACGGTCGACGAACTGCTCCCGGGGAGCCGTCTCGTGCGGCGCTGCCGCCTCGACCTTCGTCTCGATGTTGAACCGGATGTGCGACGCACGGCGCTCGCGCACGAGCGCGAACAGCTCGGCGAGGGTCGGCATCTTCGCGCCGGGGGACAGCTGCTGGTCCGGGTAGTTCGGCAGCCGCTGCGACCCGCAGTCCAGCGACCGCACCTGCGCGAAGGTCAGGTCCTTGATGTACTTGCCCGCGTACGGGTACTGCGGGTCGCCGGGTGTGACCGGCGCGGTGTCGGCGCATTTGGCCGGGTTGATGCGACGATCGTGGGTGATCACGTCGCGACCGTCGCGGGTGACCTGGATGTCGAGTTCGAGAGTGGTCACGCCGAGGTCCATGGCGCGGGCGAACGCGGCGAGTGTGGCCTCCACGGTCAGGCCGATGCCGCCTCGGTGAGCTTGGATGTCGAAGTACTTCTGCTTCGGTTTCGCGGTGGCCAGGCCACCACCGACGAGCATTGCCACCAGTCCTGCCGCGATGATCGCGAGCACACGCTTCGTCATGGTCACGGCGGTGACCTTGGCAGCCCCGGGTGACCAACAGGCGAACCTTAGTTGTCGACCTTGACCGCTAGCGATTTCTGCCGACGTATTGGATCAGTCCTAGATGATCCAATAGTGTCCAACGATGGACCCGGTACGGAATCCTTTCGCCCCCGGCGCGGGCCAGCGCCCGCCCGAGCTGGCCGGCCGCGAGCGCGAGCTGGCCGCCTTCGACGTGGTGCTGGAACGGGTCGCCAGAGGGAAACCGGAACGCAGCCTCATGCTCACCGGACTGCGCGGGGTCGGCAAGACCGTGTTGCTCGGCGAGCTGCGCTCGATGGCGGTTCGCCGCGGCTGGGGCGCCGGAAAGATCGAGGCGCGGCCGGACGCCGAGCTACGCAGGCCGTTGTCGGCCGCGCTGCACAGGGCGGTCCGCGACATCGCCGTCCGACATCGTGCGCCGGACCGGGTCGATGAGGTGCTGGCGGTACTCAAGGCGTTCGCCCTCAAGGCCACCAAGCCCGACGCCAAGCTTCGCGATCGCTGGCAGCCGGGCATCGACGTGCCGCCTGCACAGGGCCGCGCCGATACCGGCGACATCGAGATCGACCTGGTGGAACTGTTCACCGATGTCGCCGAGCTGGCCACGGACGTCGGCACCGGAGTGGCACTGCTGATCGACGAGGTCCAGGACCTGATACCTGAGGACGTGTCGGCGCTGTGCGCCGCATGCCACGAGCTGTCCCAGTCCGGTGCGCCGCTGGTGGTGGTCGGTGCCGGCCTGCCGCATGTGCCCGCCGTGCTCTCGGCCGCGAAGTCCTACTCCGAGCGACTCTTCCGGTACACGCGAATCGACCGGCTCGGCCGGGAGGATGCCGACCGCGCGGTGCTCGCCCCGGTGGAACGGGAGGGCGCCGAGATCGCACCACGAGCGCTGGACGAGCTCTACGACGCCTCGGCCGGCTACCCCTACTTCATCCAGGCCTACGGCAAAGCGGCCTGGGATGCCGCGCCGTCGAACCCGATCACGGAGGAGGATGTGCGCGTCGCCGCGCCGGAGGCCGAGGCGGAACTGGCAGTCGGCTTCTTCGGGTCCCGCTACGAACGCGCAACACCTGCCGAGCGCGAGTACCTGCGTGCCATGGCGGAGCTGACGCGCGGCCGCGACGAGAGCGCGAGCACGTCCGACGTCGCGGTCTACCTGGGCCGCAAGCCGTCCTCGCTCTCACCCGCCAGGGACAGCCTGATCAAGAAGGGGCTCGTGTACTCGGCGGAACGCGGGCACATCGCCTTCACCGTGCCGCACTTCGGCAACTACCTACTCGGTCGCGGCGACGATTGACGTCGCTAGGGCTCTCTACAGTCAGTTCTAGACGACCCGATAAGCCTCTAGCCTGGATGCTCGTCGGAAGAAGTAATCGTCTGCCAACGATCTTTCGTTACGTAAGCCATCTCACCGGACAATCGAGTGGCAACTTTGTGAAAAAAGGTACATACTTGGAGGGAAAGGCAAGCCAACGAGACCCCCAAGGGGATGCTGCAGAGCCAATGAACAACATCGCTGCCCGACTCCGTGCCCGTCGTGCCGAAACCCGCACCCGCCGTGCCATCAACCGAGCGATCGACAACGCGGCCACCGCGACCGTTCGCCAGGAGCTGATCGCGATCGCGCAGACACGCCCGCGCCGCGAGCAGCCGCCCCGCGTGTGACTCAAGTTACAATCAGATAGAGGTGTAACGCCGCCGAAGGCGCGGTCGATACCTCTCATGACCCCGTGATGCTGGCGGACCCCCGACCTGGCAGCATCACGGGGTTTCCAATTTTCAGGCCCCGACAGCTAACATTGACTAAGTCAATGAATACGTTGGGGTAGTCAATGATGGAGCTGTCCGAGCGGATCTCCGGTGTCCGCGCCTTCAACCGCCTGTACACGCGAGTGATCGGCGTCCTCGACGAAGGGCTCGTCGGAACCTCGTACTCACTCGGCGAAGCCCGGGTGCTCTACGAACTCGCCCAGCACGATGTCGGTGAGGTGCCCGAGCTGCGCAAGCGGCTGGCCCTGGACCCGGGATACGCCAGCCGGTTGCTGGGCCGGCTCGAAAACCGCGGGCTCGTGGTGCGAAGCCCGGCGCCCAGCGACGCGCGGCGACACATCGTGGGCCTGACCGAGGATGGACGCGCCGCCCAGAGCGCTCTCGAAGAACGCACCAACACCCAGATCGGCGAACTGCTCGCCACACTGCCGGAGATCGAACAGCACCGGCTGCTCGCCGCCATGCAGACGATCACCGGCCTGCTCGACGAGCACCGGCGCGATCCCGTCCTCGTGCTGCGGCCACCCCGCCCCGGCGACTACGGATGGGTCGTCCAGCGACACGGCGCGCTCTACGCCAAGGAGTACGGCTTCGGTCCAGCGTTCGAGGGGCTCGTCGCCGGGATCATCGCCGACTACGTGGCCGCCGAAGGCAGCCCCGGCCAAGCGGGCTGGATCGCCGAGCTCGACGGTGAGCCGGTCGGTTCGGTGTTCTGCGTGCGGGGCAACGACGCCGACACCGCGAAGCTGCGGCTGCTGCTGGTCGAACCCCGTGCCCGCGGTTTCGGTGTCGGCAGGCGACTGGTGTCCGAATGCGTCGAGTTCGCGCGCCGGTCGGGCTACCGGGCCATGGAGCTGTGGACACAGAGCAACCTGACCGCTGCCAGGAACATCTACCAGCGCGCCCGGTTCACGCCGGCAGGCAGCGAGCCGCACCACAGCTGGGGCCAGGAACTGGTGGCCGAGGTGTGGCGGCGAGAGCTGTAGAAGTCAGCGGCCCATCGTGTAGAACTCGGCATTCGGCCGCAGCGCCGTCAGGTGGGCCAGACGGTTCGACATCGCGAACAGTGCGGTGATCGCGCCGACGTCCCAGATCTCGTCGTCGGTCAGGCCCGCAGCCCGCGCGGCGGCGAGCTGCTGCTCGCCGAACTTCGCGGAGTCCTGCGCCAGCGTGAGCGCGAGGTCGACGATCGCTCGCTGCCGGTCGTCCAGCTCGGCCTGCCAGGGGTTGCTGGACACGCGATCGGCGAGCTCACCGTCCTTCGCCCGGATCCGCAGGATCGCGCCGTGCGCCACGACGCAGTACGTGCAGTGGTTGGCTCCCGAGGTCGCGACGACCACCAGCTCACGCTCGGCCTTGCTCAGTCCCTCGGCCCGGTTCATCAACGCGTCGTGATAGTCGAGGAAGGCCCGCAGCTCGTCCGGACGGTGCCCCAGCGCGCGGAAGATGTTCGGCACGAAACCCGACTTCTCCGCGATCTCGCCGATGCGCACACGCAGGTCGTCAGGCAGTTCCTCCGGTTCGACGACGCCGAATCTGCTCACTGTGTCCGTCATGGATGTCACGCTAGTTGTGTCAGTTTCGGCTGTCCTCGTTCGTCTGCCGGGTGACCATCGAGAAAGGGAGGGACACCATGCCCCAGTACGTCGGTCTGCTTCGCCACGTCGAGGACTCCAACGCACACCAGAGCCCCGACGAGGCACAGCGGACACTCGAGGCCTACTTCGGTTGGAGCGCGGACCTGGAACGGGCGGGCAAGCTCGTGTTCAGCGGCGGGCTGTCGACGAGCAACAGCCGGGTGGTCAGGTTGGCCGACAACGTGCTGACCTCGGCCGACGGGCCACACACGGAGGCGACCGAGGTCGTCGGCGGGGTCATCGTGATCGAGGCCGGCGATCTGGACGAGGCCGAAAAGATGTTCGGCACCCACCCACACCTGAACTTCGGCCCGATCGAGGTGCGCAAGCTCGGGGACAACGGCTGCGAGCCGTGACATGACCGAATCGGCCGGCGTGGTAGAGCATCTGTTCCGGCACAGCGCCGGGCAGATCATCGCCACGCTGGCCAGCCGGCTCGGGCCCGCACGGCTCGACCTCGCCGAGGAGGCGCTGGCCGACGCGTTCGAGCAGGCATTGCGCACCTGGCCGCACAACGGCGTCCCGGACAACCCCCGGGGCTGGCTGTTCCGCGCAGCACGCAACCGGGCGATCGACCTGGTACGCCGGGAGCAGACGCTACGGGCGAAGCTGCCGTTACTGGCGGAGCTGGATCCCGACACCCAGTCTCCCGGCCGGGACGCCGAGCTGGCGATGATGCTGCTCTGTTGCCATCCGGAGCTGCCCCAGACCTCGCAGGTGACACTCACCTTGAAAACCGTCGGCGGGCTCGGTGTGCAGGAGATCGCGGCGGCGATGTTGACCAGTCCGGGTGCCGTCACACAGCGGCTGGCGCGGGCGAAGCGGTGGCTGCGCAGCCGCGAGTCACTGGAGCTACCGCCCGCCGCGGCACTCGCCGAGCGGGTGGACAGCGTGCTCGCTGTGCTGTACCTGCTGTTCAGCGAGGGCTACGACAGCACGACCGGTGATGCCGCGGTGCGCCGTGAGCTGTGCGGTGAGGCCATCCGGCTTGGCAGGCTGCTGCTCGCCGACCTCCGCACCGACCTGCCACGGGCGCGGGCGCTGGTCGCGCTGCTGCTGTTGCAGGCGAGCCGGTTGCCGGCCCGCGTCGACGACGAGGGCGAGGTGTTGCTGCTCGCCGAGCAGGACCGCTCCCGCTGGGACAGTGCACTCATCGCCGAGGGCACCCGGACGTTCGCGGCGGCCTGCACCGGCTCCGAGTTGTCCGCCTACCACGTGGAGGCGGCGATCGCGCTGTGCCATGTGGCGAGCGAGGGACCGGAACAGACGGACTGGCCACGGATTCTGCAGCTCTACGACCAGCTCGCCGCGTTGCGCCCGTCACCGGTCACCTGGCTCAACCGGGCGATCGCGCTGGCGATGGTGCAGGGGCCCGCGGCGGGGATCGCCGAGCTGGAGCGGCTGGAGAACGACGAACGGCTCGCCGGGTACCGGCCACTGCCGGCCGCGCTCGGCGCATTGTGGCTGCGGGCGGGGGAACCCGGCAGAGCCGCCGCGTACTACCGGGCGGCACTGGCCCTGCCGGGCTCGGAAGCGCAACAGCGGTTCCTGCGCCGCCGGCTGGCCGAATGCGCAGGTTGAGCGGCCAAGCGAGCTCAGTGCCCGGCGGCCACCGGCCGCAGGTTCTCGTCACCCTCGTCCACGTGGTAGTCGGCGTCCTCGGTGGTGTCCGTGCCGTTGAACGCCTTGACGCCACGCGCGATCAGCGTCACGACGACCGCGACCAGCAGGTTCGCGATCAGCGCGACGATCCCGACGTAGATCTGCACCGTCGAACCCGCGAACGGCTGCCAGCCGAAGATGTTCAGCTTGTCCAGCGCGAGCGCCGACCCGCCGAAGTGGGCCCGCCCTGTCGCCGGGTTCGGGATGTTGTAGAGCAGCAGCATTCCCCAGAACATGCCGACGATCCACCCGGCGACCAGACCCCACCGGTGCAACCACCGGGTGTAGAGCGCGATCGCGACCGCCGGGAGCGTCTGCAGGATCATCACGCCACCGATCAGCTGCAGATCGATCGAGAACTGCGGGTCGATGAACAGGATGAACGCCACCGCACCGAACTTCACGATCAGCGACGCGAACTTGGCCTGCCGTGCCTCCTCCGCAGGCGTGGCGTTGCGCTTGAAGAACTCCTTGTAGATGTTGCGGGTCCACAGGTTCGCCGCGGCAATTGACATGATCGCCGCAGGCACGAGCGCGCCGATCCCGATCGCGGCGAACGCGATGCCCGCGAACCACGCCGGGAACTCGTTATGGAAGAGCTGCGGGACGATGGTGTTGGTGTCCGGGTTGCCGGTCGCCTGGTTGATGAGCGGCTCGGTCCCCGCAGCGATCGCGGCGAAGCCGAGCAGCGCCAGCAGACCCAGCAGCAGCGAGTACGCCGGCAGCGCCGACATGTTCCGCTTGAGCACGTTGCGACCACGCGAGGCGAGCACGCCGGTGACCGAGTGCGGGTACAGGAACAGCGCGAGTGCCGAACCCAGCGCCAGCGTCGCGTACTGCAGCTGGTTGTTGGAGTTGAGCAGCACGCCGTCATTCGGTGACGGTGTTTCGGCGAACTTCTGCTCAGCCGCGGTGAAGATCGAGTCCCACCCGCCCAGCCTGACCGGCAGGTAGATCACCGCGACCAGGATCACCACATAGATCAGCAGATCCTTGACGAACGCGATCAGCGCGGGGGCACGCAGCCCGGACTGGTAGGTGTAGACCGCCAGGATGATGAAGGCGATCAGCAGCGGCAGGTGGCCGAGGAAGCCGCCTGCGTTGAGCCCCATCGAGCGCAGCACGGCCTCGAGACCCACCAGTTGCAGCGCGATGTAGGGCATCGTCGCCACGATGCCTGTGATCGCGATCAGCGTGGCCAGCAGCGGCGAGCCGTACCGGCCGCGCACGAAGTCGGCGGGCGTGACGTAGCCGTGGGCCCGCGACACCGACCACAGCCGCAGCAACGGCAGGAACACCAGCGGGTAGGCGATGATCGTGTACGGCAGCGCGAAGAACCCCATCGCCCCCGCACCGAACAGCAGTGCGGGGACGGCGACGAACGTGTACGCCGTGTAGAGGTCACCACCAATGAGGAACCAGGTGATCCAGGAGCCGAACTTGCGGCCGCCGAGCCCCCACTCGTCGAGATGGTCGAGAGTCTGCCCCGCCCGCCAGCGCGCGGCGACGAAACCGAGCACTGTGACGACAAGGAAGAGCAGACAGAAGATGATCAGCTCAGGTACCTGCAGGTCGCTCACCGCGCGCTCCCCTCATCCAGCTCGTCGACGTCGGTGGGCCTGCTGAGCGGGGCAACGGCGCGCCTGTCCTTGGTCGCGAAGTAGACCACCACCGTGCAGGTGACACCGATCGCGATCCCGACGAACTGGAACCAGTAGAAGAACGGCATCCCCCACAGCGTGGGGTCCGACCGGTTGAACAGCGGAGTCAGCAAGATCCAGAACGGAATGATGAGCAACAGGTTCCAGGGACTGAAGTGCAGCCCTGTCCCCTTTCGGCCGGTTGGCGCTGCCATAGGACTTCACCAGCTCTCGTCACGGTGTGTGGTTGACCAACAACATGAGTTGTCGACCTTAAGCCGTCCGAACACGAACTGGGTAATGTCACGGCCGATGTCGAGACATTGGCGAGTACTGTTCGCGGTCGTGCTGCTGGCCGCCGTGCCGCTGACCGGGTGCGCGAGCGAGGTCAGCGGCACTGCCACACCGGCGGAATCCGGAACGACCACCAACGCGCCGGACGCCGGGTCGGCTCCCGCCGACCCGCCGGCACCCGCGCTGGCCGGCCCAGGCCAATGCGTGGACGGCAACGACCTCACGCCCCTGGACTGCGCCCAGCCGCACACGGTCGAGATCACGAAGGCAGGCACCTTCGGTGCCGACCTGCCTGCCGAGCCACCGGACCGCGCGGCGGTGTTCGCGGCGGCGTTCCCGCAGTGCCGGGAGGCGGCCGCCATGTTCCTCGGCAACACCAACTACGACGCCACCACCCTCGGCGCGTGGTTGCTGTGGGCCGGCGCCGACGAATGGAAGAGCGGCAACCGGTGGTACCGCTGCGGAGTCGCGCAGCTGAGTGTGGCCGGGGAGGCCGAGTCCCGCACCGGCTCGGTCCGCAACATCCTGGCAGGCGATGGTCTCTACGAGTTCCAGATCTGCTCATCGGTGCGGCCCTCTGAGGAGCTTCCACAGCGGGTGGCGTGCACCGGTGCGCACACCGGCGAGGCGATCGGCGCCGTTCGGATGGGGACGCCGGACCAGCCCTTCCCCAGCCAGCAGCAGTTCGACGCCACGGCGGCGCCGGCCTGCCGGGCGGCACTGCGCGAGTACCTCGGCGCCACGCGTGACGACGTGGCCGCCTCGTGGCGCTGGCCGGACGAGGCGAACTGGAAGCACGGCTTCAACAACATCACCTGCTATGCCGAGACCGCCCAGCCGGTGACCACACCGCTGCGCGGCATCGGTACCTCACCACTGCCCCGGTGACGGGCGAGCTTGCCTCGCCACGCGTTCGCCGCTTCAATGTCGGCGCGACATCAAGATCAAGGGGCAGTGGACATGACAAGAATTCGCCTCGCCGTGCTCGTTCCGGCGGTGGCAGGCACGTTGCTGGCCGGGGTGGCACCGGCCGTGGCGCTGCCGATGGCTCCTCACCCGTCGGCCGATGCGGGCATTCCCGAGCACTACGCAGGTCAGCGACTGGATTGGCACCCCTGTGCCGACGACGAGCTGCCCTCGGAAATGCCATCGGGCGCGGAGAACATCGAGTGCGCCAGCTACCGCACGCCCCGTGACTGGACCCGACCGGACGAAGGTGTGGACCTCACCATCGCGGTGAGCAGGCTGGCGGCGACCGAGGGCCCGGCGACGGCGAGCGTCGTCACCAATCCGGGTGGTCCCGGCGCACCGGGGCGCAGCTTCCCTGCACGCCTGCGCGACCAGGACCGGCTGCGCGCGCACCAGGAGATCATCGGGTTCGACCCGCGCGGTACCGGCAAGAGCACCAACATCACCTGCGGCGGAGCGATCGGCACCGGCAACTCACTCGACCCACGTGACCGCAGCCGGGACAACCTCGACCTGATACTGGACGCCACGAAGTACGCGGCGGAGTCGTGCCGGGTCAAGTCCGGCGAGCTCGGTCCGTTGGTCAACACGTACCAGACCATTCACGACCTCGACCTGCTGCGGGTGCTGCTCGGCCGCGACACGATCAACTGGGTCGGCTACTCGGCGGGCACGTGGCTGGGGGCGCACTATGCGCAGGAGTTCCCCGAGCACACCGGGAGGTTCGTGCTGGACTCGGCGACCGAGTTCACCGGCACCTGGCAGGAGTCGTTCGAGTGGCAGCCGCGTGGCTTCGAGCGGCGCTGGCGGCAGGACTTCCTGCCGTGGCTGGCGAAGTACGACTCGCACTACCACTTCGGCGCTACCGGCGAGGCCGCCAGGCTGACCTACGAGCGAATGCGTGCCGCGCTGGCGCAACAGCCTGTGGACCTCGATGGTGAGCAGGTCGGTCCGAACGAGCTCGACTCGGCGATCGCGGGCCAGCTGTACGACAAGGAGGACTTCCCAGGGCTCGCCGACTACCTGGTGAGCGTGCGGACGCTGACCGGGGACACCGAGCCACCCGCCCGGGAGGCGGCGGCACTGGAACTGGTCGCCGAGAAGGTGACCGATGTGGTCGGCCCACAGCCGCTGATCGTGCCGAGCGAGTACGACGATGCCTACGACGCGAGTTTCTGGACCATTCCCTGCAATGAGGGTCGGTGGTTCGGCAACCGGGGCAGCGTGATCCGGCAGTCGGAGGTCCTCGGCAGGCAGTACCCCCTACTCGGCTGGGGCTGGCTGGTGCAGCCGTGCATCTTCTGGGAGGGCCGGCCAGTGCAGCTGCCCCGGCTTGACGGTGCGGGGGTGCCGCCGGTGCTCATCGTGCAGTCGGAGCACGATCCGGCGACGCCGATCGAGGGCGCACGGCGAGCACATGAGGCGTTCGCGGGCTCCCGGATGCTGACGATCACCGACGAGGGCGACCACGGCATCTACGCGGGCGGCAACGCCTGCGCCGACGGTGTGGTGGAGGACTACCTGGTGGACGGCATCGTTCCCGACGACACGACGTGCCCCGGCATGCCGCTGCCAGTTCCCGAAGGCGCGTAAGTAGTCCCCCAAGGCCACCTTGGTTGCATTGAACGCCACCAAGGTGGCCTTGGGGGACACTTCTCCACAGCCTGTGCACAGAGTTGTCCACAGGCTGTGTGTAATTCGGACGCTCCGGTATTAGTATCGGCCCCGTGGTGCGACTGCCGTTGAGCGAAGCCGAGCGTGCCCGTGGCGAACGGCTGGGAGCCGTACTCCGCGAAGCGCGCGGGGAACGGAGCATGGTCGAGGTCGCCGCCGAGGCCGGGATCTCCGTCGAGACACTGCGCAAGATCGAGACCGGCCGGATACCAACCCCGGCGTTCTTCACGGTCGTCGCGGTGGCCGATGCCGTGGGCGTCTCGCTCGATGTACTGCGCGGGGCCGTGGACGCGGGGGCCGGAAATGACCGATTAACGGCGGTTCCGCTGAGACCGTGATCACGTTACCTTGCCAGGCATGTCTCAACGAGCCGGTGAGGAACAGCAGCTGACAGAAGTCCCGCTGGGTTGGCGGGCCCGGCTGCGGCAGGTCGGTCCGGGGATGATGGCGGCGGCGACCGGCGTCGGCGCAGGCGACCTGGTGGCCACCATGGTCGCGGGCTCTCGCTACGGCTACACCCTGCTCTGGGCGGTGATCGTCGGCACGATCTTCAAGGTCGCCCTCGCCGAAGCCGTCGGCCGCTGGCACCTCACGTCCGGGCAGACCATACTGGCCGGCTGGCGCTCGCTCGGGAAGACGGTGCTCGTCTACTTCGGCGCGTATGCCGTGGTCTGGGGCTTCGTCTACGGAGCCACCGCGATGTCGGCGTCGGCGCTCCCGCTCAACGCACTGTTTCCCGGGCTTTCCGTGCGGTACTGGGCGATCATCTGCGGGCTGATCGGGTTCGCGCTCGTCTGGTTCGGCCGGTACGCGCTGATCGAGAAGATCATGACGATCTTCGTCGGGATCATGTTCGTGACCGTCGTCGGCACGGCCATCCTCGTCGCACCGAACCTCCTCGACGCGGCGGACGGCCTCGTGCCCCGCCTGCCCAGTGGTTCGTTCGTCTACGTGATGGGCCTGATCGGCGGCGTCGGCGGCACGATCACGATGGCGGCCTACGGCTACTGGACCATGGCCAAGGGCTGGCGCTCACCGAAATGGCTGCCGATGATGCGGCTGGACAACACGGTCGGCTACATCACCACCGCGATCTTCGTGCTGGCCATGCTGGTCGTCGGCGCCGAACTGCTCTTCGGCCAGGACGTGATCTCCGGCGACGCGGGCCTGCTCATGCTCGGCGACATCCTCGCCAACGACTACGGCCAGTGGGCGCGCATCCCGTTCCTCATCGGCTTCTTCGCGGTGTCGTTCACCTCACTGATCGGCGTGTGGAACGGCGTCAGCCTGCTCTTCGCCGACTGGTGGCGCACCTGGCGGCTGCCCTCCGGTGCGGCCGACAGCGCCGACGACTACGACCGCAAGGCAGGCGAGCGCAGCCCGGCGTTCCGCGCCTACGTCCTGTGGCTGACGTTCCCGCCGATGGCGTTGTTGTTCCTGGACCGGCCGTTCCAGCTCACCGTCACCTACGGGGTGCTCGGCGCACTGTTCATGCCGTTCCTCGCGGGAACACTGCTGGTGCTGCTGAACTCCCGGCGGGTACCGAACGAGGCACGCTCGCGGTGGATGTCCAACGGCCTGCTCACCATCTGCCTGGTGCTCTTCGCCTATCTCGCCGTCAACGAGATCATCGGCCTGTTCGAGTGAGGACGCCGCTCAGCGCAGCACACACCACACGACGAGGACGGCCGTCACCAGCACGGTGACCAGTCCGAGCGGCACAGCAGCAAGGAGCCACACCCCGACGACACCGAGGTCCGGTCCCCGCACCAGCTGCGCCACCAGGCGCACCGGGGCCGGGCCGAACGGGGTGTCCGTCTGCCCTGGCGCCTCGTAGCTGATCGGCGGCCGGGTGGCGGTCCGGACCACCGCACCGACCATGACCGGCAACGACAACCACGCCGCGGCGGACAGTGGAGCCCCGAGCAGCACCGTCACCACCAGCACGACCAGCGCCCATCCAGTGGCGACGGCGGCCAGGCCTGCGGCATGCCATCCGCGCAGCGCCACGTCGGGCCCGTCGAGCCAGCGCCGCAGCCCGGGGGAGCGCCACAGCCAACCGAGGCCACCGGCGAAGGGCATGACGGCCGCGTACGCACCGAGCGCCACCAGCACCACGTCGGGCAAGCCCGGCAACGCCGCATGCGCGAACGCCACGAGTACCGCGAGCAGCAGCGCCGGGACGGCGTAGCGGGATCGGCCCACCATTCCGGCGAGCACGAACCGGGGCAGCGACCCCAGCCGGTGTCCCGGTACCGGCCGCGCTGCCGGCAGCATCAGCAGCGGATCCAGGAAGGTCACCGCGACGACGCGCACGATTCGTTCATGCCACCCGGCCACGAGGCGCGGCCTACCCGCCGCGAGCGCGACCGGCAACCGCAGGGCGTGCCCCACTCCGGCGGCCAGCGCCAGCACCACGACCGCGGTGGTACCGAGCACAGCGGCGCCGACGAGCACTGTCCACATCGGAGCCCGAGCGACCGCGGCCAGCAGCGCACCGGTATAGGTCAGCGCGAGCAGGCGCAGCAACCACACCGTCCACACGCGAACGCTGATGCTCCGCGCACGGTCGCGGCCGGTGAAGTCGAGCCACGTCAGCGCAGCGGGCTCAGCCCACAGGAACGACCTGCGCAGTAACGGGGCCCAGGTGAGCAGAGCCAGCACGGTGAGCAACGCGAGCAGCAGCCGTGGTGTGGTGCCGCCCGCGCCAAGGAGCACCGAACGCCAGCCGTCCAGCTGGTAGAAGGCGCTGCCGAGCCAGGCGGCGCCGAACCACGCCAGAAAGCTCGTGGTCTCGCCTGTGAAGAGCCCGCCGAACCGCGCGCGTCCGGGTACCCGGACCGCCGCCTTCGCGGTCATCCCAGCTCCACCACCTGATCGGCCGAGGCCAGCAGCGGCGGATGGTGAGTGGCGAGTACCACTGCCGCACCGGACTCGACAGCGCGTGCGACGACCTCGGTGAGCCACTCCTTGCCCGCGGCATCCAGTGCCCGCTCCGGCTCATCGAGCAGCAGCACGTCGAACGGCCGGGCCGTCGCGCCGAGCAGCAGCAACCTGCGCCGCTGCCCTGCGGAGAACTGCCCCGCGGCCACGGTCGCGCGCTCGTTGAGGCCCGCGTCGGCAAGCAGCGCGTCGTAGTCCAGCTCGACACCGAACGAGCCCGCGATCAGGTCGAGGTGCTGGACAGGGGTGAGCTCGGCGAAGAAGTCGGAGTCGTCCAGCAGGGTCGACACGGCACGTCGGAAGTCCCGCTGCCGTTCATCGGGTACCTCACCGCCGACGGTGACCACGCCCTCGGTGGGTTGCTGCGTGCCGTAGAGGCAGCGCAGCATGGTCGACTTGCCGCTGCCGTTGGGACCGACGAGGGCGAGGCATTCCTCTGCGCCGACGCGCCAGCCGAGGCCGCGGAACAGCCAGTGGTCGCCGGCCTGCACCCCGACGTCATCGACGTCGATCATCGCAGCAGACGGATCACCCTGGCGAAGGTCTCCAGGTCGGGCTCGTGCACCGTGACGTAGCTGAAGCCGAACGCCTTGCGCTGGGCGAGCACCTGTTCGGCGATCTGCTCCGCAGTGCCGGCGAGCAAAATCGGCACTTCGCCGATTTCCTCGGCGCTCAGGTCCGGGCTGTACTGCCTGAGCTGGTCCAGCGCCGTCGCCCGATCGTCGGTGACCACGACCTTCTGGATCAGCACGTTCAGCTCGATCTCCTCGAACCGATCCCCGGCTTCGGCACGGACGAAGTCGACCCGCTGGGCCAGCTCCCGCGGCCCCGCCAGGGTGGCGGAGGAGCCGTCGCGGTTGAACCGGACACCGCTGAAGCCCACGATGTCGGCTTCCCGTGCGGCCAGCCGGAGCATCCGGTCCCGCTGCCCGGCGAGCAGCAGCGGCGGCCCTGGCTGCTGCGCAGGCCGGGGCGCGCCCTCAGCGAAGTGCGTGCGCAGCTCCGCGATGGTGTTGGCGAGGTGGTCGATCCGCTCACCCGGCGCCGAAAACGGCAGGCCCGCGGCATCGAACTCGGCCTTCACGTAGCCGGTGCCGAGTCCGAGCTCGAGCCTGCCGTCGACCAGCTGGTCGGTTCCGGCGACCTCGCGAGCGAGCAACGCCGGGTTGTAGAAGCTGGTGTTGATCACGTAGGGACAGAGCCGCACGCGTTCGGTCGCCTCCGCCGCCAGCACCAGCGCGGGGAAGGGGGCCGGCAGGCCGAGGTGATCCGGGGCCCCGATGACGTCGTAGCCGAGTTCCTCGGCGCGGCGGCACTTGTCCACCCAATCGCTCCGGCCGCCCATGGCCACCATGTTCACCCCGAACCGGAAGGCACGCGTCGTCGCAGCTGTCACCCATCCGACCGTACCGAAAAAGGCTCGACTCAGCCCAGGCGCTGCTTGAGGGCTGCCAGCTCGTCGCGCAGGGCGGACGGCACCTTTTCGCCGATCTTGTCGAACCACTCCTCGATCAGCGGGATCTCCTGGCGCCACTCGTCGACGTCGACGTCGAGCGCGGCCTGGATGTCGGCCAGCGGCTCCTTCAGCCCAACGATGTCGAGGTCATCGGCCCGCGGCACGTAACCGACCGGCGTCTCCACCGCCGCAGCCGTGCCCTCGATGCGCTCGACGATCCACTTGAGCACACGCGAGTTCTCGCCGAAGCCAGGCCACAGGAACCGCTTGTCGTCGCCACGGCGGAACCAGTTGACGTAGAAGATCTTCGGCAGCTTGACGCCGTCGGCACCCTTGCCGATCTCCACCCAGTGCTGGAAGTAGTCGGCGGCGTGGTAGCCGAGGAACGGCAGCATCGCCATCGGGTCGCGCCGCACCTCGCCGACCTTGCCAGCCGCGGCAGCGGTCTTCTCCGACGACATCGTGGCGCCCATGAACACCCCGTGCTGCCAGTCGCGGGCCTCGTTCACGAGCGGCACCGTCGTGGCACGGCGGCCACCGAAGAGGATCGCCGAGATCGGCACGCCCTTCGGGTCGTCCCACTCGGGTGCCAGCGTCGGGCACTGCGACATCGGCGTGCAGTACCGGGAGTTCGGGTGCGCGGCGGGCTCGGTCGACTCGGGCGTCCAGTCCTGCTGCTTCCACGACGTCAGGTGCGCGGGCTTGCTGTCCATGCCCTCCCACCAGATGTCGCCGTCGTCGGTGAGGGCGACGTTGGTGAAGACCGTGTTGCCCTTCTCGATGGTGCGCATGGCGTTCGGGTTGGTGTGCCAGTCGGTACCGGGCGCGACACCGAAGAACCCGAACTCGGGGTTGATCGCGTAGAGCCTGCCGTCCTCACCGAAGCGCATCCACGCGATGTCGTCGCCGAGCGTCTCGGCACGCCAGCCGGGGATGGTCGGCTGCAGCATCGCCAGGTTGGTCTTGCCGCAGGCGCTGGGGAACGCCGCCGCGATGTAGTAGGCCTTGTTCTCCGGGGAGATCAGCTTGAGGATCAGCATGTGCTCGGCGAGCCAGCCCTCATCGCGGGCCATCACCGACGCGATCCGCAGCGAGTAGCACTTCTTGCCCAGCAGCGAGTTGCCGCCGTAACCCGACCCGTAGCTCCAGATCGTCCTGGTCTCCGGGAAGTGGCTGATGTACTTGGTGTCGTTGCAGGGCCACGGCACGTCCTCCTGGCCCTGCTCGAGCGGCGCGCCGACGGAGTGCAGCGCGGGCACGAACTCGCGCTCGGTGCCGTCCTCCTTGACGAACTTGTCCAGGGCGGCCTTGCCCATCCTGGTCATCACGCGCATGGAGGCCACGACGTAGGCGAAGTCGGTGATCTCGATGCCGAGCTTGGGGTTGTCATCACCGAGCGGGCCCATGCAGAACGGGATGACGTACATCGTGCGACCCCGCATGCAGCCCCGGTAGAGCTCGGTCATGGTCGCTTTCATCTCGTCCGGGTGCATCCAGTTGTTGGTGGGCCCCGAGTCGGACTCCCGCTCCGAGCAGATGAAGGTGCGCTCCTCGACGCGAGCGACGTCACTCGGGTCGGAGGCGGCCCAGTACGAGTTGGGCTTCGCCTTCAGCGGAACGAAGGTGCCTGCCTCCACGAGCTCGGTATTGATGCGCGCGGCTTCCTCGTCGGAGCCGTCCACCCATACCACGCGGTCGGGGGTGGTCAGCTCCGCGACCTCCCGCACCCAGGACAACACGCCACTGTGTGTCGTTGGCGCATTGTCCAGCCCGGGGATGGCTACTGCAGTCATCTCATCTCCTGTCTTCGACGACAAAGCCCACAACCGAACTTCGTCGTCCAGACGCAGGCTCCGAGCTCGTCAGACCGAATGGCTTCGCGCACCGGCAAGCGGTGTGCTCGTTTTTGGGGATTCCCTGAGCGTAGCGGCCAAACACGCGCCGATCCGAGCGCTGACCTGTCGGTTCTCTCACAAGAACGATCAGGGAATCGATTCAGTTCTTGCTGAATCGCGCCAGCAAGAAAGACTTTCCTGCGCAAAGAAGGAAGACCCGGCACGAAATTCGTGCCGGGTCTTCGCGTTCTGCAGCCTCACCCATTCAGGGGATTAAGTGCCGAGGTCGCGCAGATAGGGGTCTTGGATCAGCGGGCGGTGATCCAGGTGACAAGCCCAATTGACAAACAGGTTTTCCTAATGACATCGTGAGGCCATGGCCAAGGGACTCGACGTCCTGCGCGAGGCCGACTTGCGTGGGGAACTGTCACCGCTGCGCAGGCGGATCCTCGCCGAGGTACGCGAGCCCGCCTCGGCAACCGTGGTGGCCACCCGGATCGGCGAGAGCCGGCAGCGGGTCAACTACCACCTGCGCGAGCTCGAGAAGGCCGGGCTCGTCGAACTGGTCGAGACCCGGCAACGGCGGGGTGGCACCGAGCGGGTGGTACGTGCCACGGCGCGGACCGTGGTGGTCGCGCCGGAGGTCCTGGGCGACCTCCCGACCGACGACCAGGACCAGTTCGCCGCCGAGACCCTGCTCGCGACAACCGCCCGCACCTTCCGCGATGTCGCCGCGATGCGCGACCAGGCCGGCGATGCCGGCAAGCGACTGGTGACCTTCACCATCACGGCCGACGTCGGGTTCTCCGAACCGGCCGACATCGCACGGTTCGCCGAAGATCTCGCGGCGCACGTCGGCGACCTGGTGGCCGCGTACGACACGCCACGGGCGCGCCGACGGTACCGCGTCATCATCGGTGGTCATCCCGCGGCCGACCTGACCGAGAAACCTGACCAGAACCCCACTCGAGAAACCAGCTAGGGAGAGACTGATGAACACCAGCAGCCCGACGGGCGACACCAAGCGGCCGATCCTCGAGTTGGTGGTCAACGCCTCACAGGCCGAGGTCTGGCGGGCGGTGAGCACCACCGAAGCCCTACACGAGTGGTTCGGCTACGACTACGACGATCGACATGGCGGCCGTCCGGAGCGTCCCGCTGCCGGGCTCGATGACGAGGTACGCGCCTTCGTGGAAGATTCGACACTCCTCCCACCCGGGCGCATCGTGTTCGAGGACGACACCGAACTCACCCTCACCGCCGACGGCCGGCACACCATCGTGCGTCTCGTGGTACCCGAGGTCGCGGACGCGACATGGGAGGAGCTGTACGAGGGCGTCGCGGAGGGCTGGCGCTTCTACCTGGAACAGCTGCGCTTCTGGCTGGAGGCGGCACCGAAGGGCGCTCGCCGCACCGTTTACCTGGCCGGGGAGGCGACGGGACCAGAGGTGATCGCGCTGGTAGGCCCGGGCACGCCGTGGTACGACGCCAGCGTGGTCACCCGCGACGGCTGGCTGATCTCCGTCGGCGCCGACCCGAACGCCATGGAACTCGCCCAGGTCAACGTGATCGTATCCACCTACGGTCTCGACGACACCGCTTTCGCCGCCATCCGGGAGAACTGGGCCGCCCGCTGGCGCGCCACAGCCAAGAACCCTGAGGTCATCACCGTGGAACGCGCGGCGATCTAGTCCCGGGCGCGACCGTGCCTTAGTTCTGGCTGATCCACTGGCCCGTGGTCGAGTCGATCTTGGCAACGCCCTCGACGGCCTGCTGGCCCCCACCCCAGAGGCTGTCGCTGCCAGCGGCCACACCGGACCCGCTGCCCTTCTCGGTCCACTCGCCGTCGCCGGTGTGCTCCAGCACCGTGGACTCGCCGTCCGGGCCGATGACGACCGCAACGTCGGCCTCGCCGTCACCGTCGACATCAGTGAACGCGATCGTGTTGCCGCTGCCGTCCTCGACCACCGCGGTGTCGTTGACGCCGTCGGAGTCCGTGTCCACCGTGGCGGGACCGACCTCGACATCGCCCTGGGGCATGTCGGCCGTGATCACGCCACCCGAGCTGGTCTGTGTCTCCCCGGCGTCGGCGCCGGGGTCACCGGACTCGATCGACACCCAGTCGCCGCTGGCCTCGTCGTAACTCGCGTGCGCGACGATATCGCCCTGCGCGTCGATCGCGATGTACTCGTCGGCCTCGCCGTCGCCGTTGTTGTCGATGAACGCCTGACCACTGCCGTCCGAGTGCTCGATGAGTGCGGTGTCGTTGACGCCGTCCTCGTCGATGTCGAAGTTGACGTCGGCGGAGTAGTCCTCGCCGTCGACGGTGACACTCATCTCATCCGAGGTACCGGTGGTGTCACCGGTGTCCGAGCCACCGTTCTCGTCGACCCACACTCCGAACGCCCCCTCTGGTCAGGGTTGCTTGCTGATTCTTTCTTGGGACTCACGTTATTCCGGTTCGGTTCCCCGCACCAGTTCCTTACTCTGCCCGGGCCCGGTCACGCAGAGTGCGGATTCGGCCGAGGAAGGCCTCAGCGCGCTCTCTGCCCTCGGCCACGTCCTTGATCCGCTTGGTGACCAGTGCGAGCTTCTTGGACCGCTCCTGCGCATCCATCTTGATGGTCTTGTCGACCTCCTTGAGCTCAGCCTCGATCGCCTCGATGCGCCTGCTCAACGCATCGTCCAGTGCCAGTGCGAGCTGCTGCTCCGCCTCGATGAGCTGCTCGGCGACCAGCTGGTCCAGCGTGGAACGCGCGTCGGCGATCGACTCGACGAGCCATTGCTTTGTGTGCTGTTTGTCAGCGGCATGCCTGCGCGTGCGTGCCATCCACCAGCCCGCACCGAGCCCGATCACGATCGTCGCGGGCAGCACCACCGGGTTGAACAGCGCGAAGCCGGCCAGCGGCGCGGCCGCGAGTTTCGCCGCCCCGGCACCGCCGGAGACGCCCATGAACACCAGCAGCTTGTCCTCCGCGGTCGGCGGTCGCTTGTCCGGTGGCCGCAGCACCACCGGCGGACCGCCGCCACGGGCGAACTGGGCACGAATGATGTCGAGCTCCTCCGCCGAGAACAGCTCGGCGAGCGCGACATCGGTGACCTGGTTGAGCCGGTGCGCGAGCTGGCCCGACACCCGCTGCGAGATCGTCTGCAGCGCCATGTCCACCTGCTGCGGCAGCTGCACGAGCTGCTCGCGATCGGCGGAGTCGATCTGCTGGCGGAAATACGACTGGGCGTCCCGCATCTGCCTGCTTGCCTCGTGGCCGAGCTCGACGCGCGTGCGCTGCACCTCGCCGCGCAGCTTCAGCTGCCAGCCGCGGGTGGACGAACGGCGTTCCACGGTGAGCTCGTCGCGCCGGGCCCGCAGCTGCTCGGCCTCCGACTCGCCGGACGACAGCGCCCTGCGCTCGGCGTTGAGGATCGCGTGCTGCTCGGCGAGCGCGCTGGACAGCGCCCGCAGGGTGTTGGCCTCGCCGAGCATCACCGACCGGCCGACCAGCAGCTCCTGCAACGCGCCCTGCAGCTCGGCGACGCCGGACTTCTCCCGCAGCATGGTCGCGGCCTGCTCGTTCGGGGCCCGGCCGGCCATCTCGAACATGCGCGCCGAAACCGGGTGGATCAGCGCGTCGGCGAAACGGGGCGCGTGCTCGGCAAGCAGGGCACGGTCGGCGTCGAGCACCTCACGCCAGCCACGGAACTGGTCGATCTTCGACAGCGCGAACAACACGGTCTCGACCCGGTCGGCCATCGCGCGCAGGAACTGCAGCTCGGTGGCGGTGAACGGTGCGGAAGCGTCGACGACGAACAACAGCGCCGTTGCGTTTGCGGCCGCCTCCATCGCGAGCTCGCCGTGCGCCGAGTCGAGGCCGCCGACACCGGGCGTGTCGACCAGCGAAAGGCGTTCCAGCAGCGGGACGGGGCCGCAGACCTCGACATAACGTGGTGGGAGCTGGCCCTCGGGAAGCTCGTGCGCTGCCGAGACCCAGCGGATCAGCTCCTCCAAGGGGAAGCCGACGGGCGCCAGCTGCCCTGGATAGCAGGCCTTGGCGAGCCAGTCCTCGGCATGGTCGAACACCAGGTACGTCGCTGTGGCGACCTCGGCGTCGACGGGGGAGAGGCCCGGCGTGGCCAGCAACGCGTTGACCAGCGAGCTCTTGCCACGATTGGTCTCGCCGACCACCACCACCGACGGCTTCGTCGAGCGTGCCCGGCGCTGCTCCTCGACCCACTTCGCGACCTGCGGGTCCAGTTCCCGCAGCGTGGCCAGCAACGACTCGCGTGCCTGCTTGACCTGCGCGGGCAGTGTCGGCTTGCCGGCCGAGGGTGCCGTGATCACAGCACCGGACTTTATCGCCTTGTGTAAACGGTCACGATCGGCGCGCGCAGCAGCCGGTCGTGATCGAGAAACCCGACGACCTCGGTCTCCGCGACGGTGCCCTCCAGGCCGGCGTCCTCGGTCGGCACCGCACCGCCCGCCTCGTGCAGCGTCGGGTCGAACCGCTGACCGTCGGGGCGCAGGGCATGTACGCCGATCCCGGCGAGACCCTGCTCGATGCGCTCGGCGACGCCACCGCTGCGCGCGCGGTCCATCGCGTACAAGCACAACTGGATCAGTGCCTGGCGATCAGCGAGCGCCTGCTCGTGGTCGATCGGGATGGCGGCGAGTCCTACGGGTTCCACGTCGCCTTTCGACGCGGTACCCGCCGGTGCGGTTCCCCCTCCGAGCGCAGGGATCTGGCCGGTCGGCTCGTCGTTCTGCTTACGGAACCAGGAGCTCACCGGGCACCGCCCACCTGCTCGCGCAGCTGTTGCCAGATGAGGAAGTAGGCCCGGTGCACGACGTGCGCCACCCGGCTCTGCGCAGGCGTCGCGCCGAACGAGGCGAAGGAGCGCCACCAGCCCGCCCGCTCCAGCGCGTACGTCGCGAGACCGGCTCGCGACTCGCCGGGCTTGCCGAGCTGCGCGGGGATCTCGGCATTGCTGCCGACGCGCAGCACCTCCTCGCTGAGATCCGGCGGCATCTCCACTGCCCCGGATGCCACGAGCGTGAGTGCCTCGAGCAACCGCAGCTGGTGCGCCTCGGGCTTGGCGAGCAGCACCTCGATGGCGTCGTGCACGCGCTGGCGCTCCGCCGGGTCACCGGAGGCGTGCGCCAGCGCGGTGATCGAGGCCAGCGCGGCGGCGGCCTTGATCCCGTCGGCGCGGGCGGCGAACACGGTCGCCAGCCGCGAGCGCACTGCGGCTAGCCCCGATGCCTCCAGCAGCCGACGGCGCAACGTTCCCGCGGTGATCTCCGGATCGGCACGGATGATCTCGACAGCGTGCCGGATGCCGAAGAGATCGAGCTTCTCCAGCAACCGCACCCGCACACCGGCAGGCACCTCGCACTCCCAGCTGGTGAACATGTCCGCCGAGAGCAGCATCATCTCGAGGATGTCCTCCTCGAGGCCGACCAGGCGGCGCAGCGCGTCCGCGTCGGCCGAGGTGAACTGGCCCGACTCGGCGGTCTCGGCGAGCAGCCCGATCACCGGCAGCACGTCGGCAACCCGCGGCTTGAGCGTGTCGGCCTGCCGCTCGGCGAGCATGGACGCGGCCTTCCACACGTCGCCGTCCGAACCGTCCACCGACTCCGGCGCGATCGTGTCGGCCTTGTTCAGCGCGGCGATCGCGTTGACCGGCCCCGCCTCGCGGCTGGCGGTGGCCGCGGTGAACGCGGCGAGCGCCTGCTGGTCGTCGGCCCTGATGCCCTGCGTGACCACGTAGAGCACGGCCTCGGCACCGGCGACGGCATTGCGTGAGGTCTCGTCGAGCTCGCCGGTGCCGTCGCCGTCCCCGTCGTCCTCGGCTGCCTTGGCGGCGCCGAGCAGCTGCTCGGTGCGCGACACCGACGCCGCGTCCAGCGAGCCGAGGCCGGGGGTGTCGATCACGGTCATGCCCTGCAGCACCGCGTTGGTCAGGTATGCCTCGATGTGGGACACCTCGTCGATGTCCACGCCCAGCTCGGCCGGGATCATCCCGTCCGGCGCGAACGGCAGCACCTGCTTGCGCCCGTCGGTGAACACCACCTCGATGCGGTCAACGGTGCCGTACTGAAAGCGGGTGACGAGCCGGGTGCACTCACCCACGTCGGTCGGCGCGACGCGGCGCCCGATCAGCGCGTTGACCAGTGTGGACTTACCGGACTTGATCCGGCCGGCGACAGCGACCTGCAACGGCGCGCCGAGCCTGCGCAGGACCTCGGCGAACCCGGTTGCCGTCCGCGGTGAGACCTGCGGCTGCAGCCGACGGCACAGGTTGGCCACCGAGGTCGACAGTGGACCCGCCAACCGCACGCCTTCCACCGCCGTCATGCCGCTCACCCCTCGTTCGCTCCGGCGATCCTCCCACCGCGTCATCCTGTACGCGCAGCCGCAGTGCGACTGCAGGTGGACGCGGGGCGATGTCCTCGCACCCTACTGTTGGACGGTGCGCCGGCTCAGTCTGTGGATGCGGATGCACCCGATGGTCGGCGACAGCCTCATCGCGGTGCTACTGCTGCTCATCGACACCGCGTACTTCTTCGTGTCGATGTTCGAGGTGGTCCCGCATCACCTCCCGCCGTGGTACCTGGCGCTGCCGATGGACATCGTCACGGTGCTGCCGCTGATCCTGCGCCGGAAGTACCCGGTGTTCTCCGCCTACGCCCTGCTCGTGCTCGGCGCCGTGCATGCGTGGCTGGCTCTCGGTCTCACCGCCGCCGTGGCGAGCGGGATCAGCGTCTACAGCGTCGTCGTCTATGTGGGCCGACGGCAGGGCGTGCTGTACCTCGCGTCGATCACCATCGCCTCGGTGGGCCAGCTGTATGTGCAGTTCGACGAGGAATGGGTCATCAACGCCATCGTGTCCACCCTCTACATGGCGTTCTGCTGGGTGCTCGGTGAGTTCGTCGGCGCACGCCGCGCCTACCAGGCCGAGCTGGAAGCGCGGCTGCACCTGCTGGAGACCGAACGCGATCAGGCGGCCCGGATCGCCGTCGCCGAGGAGCGTGGACGTATCGCCAGGGAGCTGCACGATGTCGTCGCCCACGCGGTGAGCGTGATGGTCGTGCACGCCGACGGCGCCTCCTACGCCATCCGCGCCAACCCTGGCCTTGCCGAGACCGCCGTCCGAACCATCTCCGACACCGGCCGCGCGGCGCTGGCCGAGCTGCGCAGGCTGCTCGACGTACTGCGCGGCGAGGAGACCGACGCCGAGCCGAGAGTGCCGCAGCCGACCGCTGCCGACCTTGCCGATCTCGTGGCACGGATGCGCAGTGCGGGCCTGCCGGTGGAGCTGGACGTCGGCGAGCTGGGGGAGCTGCCGGCGGGCGTGTCGCTCGGCGTGTACCGGATCGTGCAGGAGTCGCTGACCAACGCCTTCAAACACGCCGGCAACGGGGCGCGGGCGCAGGTTCAGGTGCATCGCTATGTCGACACGATCGACGTCGAGGTGAACGACGACGGCGCTGGAAAGGCGCGGCAGCTGGTGCCCGCCGACGGCGAGCGGCCGGTACCCGGCGGCAACGGCCTGATCGGCATGCGCGAGCGCGCGAACGTTTATGGCGGAACGCTCACCGTCGGCCCGCGCCCCGGCGGCGGCTGGCAGGTACACGCCCGGTTGCCCGTTAGGTTGGACCGGTGATCCGGGTCTTGGTGGTCGACGATCAGGAGCTCATGCGCGTCGGGTTCCGGATGGTCCTCGGCGCGCAGGAGGACATCGAGGTCACCGGTGAGGCGGGGGACGGCGCCGAGGCGGTGCGGCTGGCAGGGGAGCTGCTCCCGGACGTGGTGCTGATGGACGTGCGGATGCCGGTGCTCGACGGTGTCGAGGCGACAAGGCGGATCGTGACCGCGGGCACCTCGAAGGTGCTCGTGATGACCACCTTCGACCTCGACGAGTACGTGTACTCGGCGCTGCAGGGCGGTGCGAGCGGGTTCCTGCTGAAGGACACGCCACCGGACCATCTCGTGTCGGCACTGCGCGCGGTGGCCAGCGGCGACGCGGTTGTCTCGCCCGGGGTGACCAAACGGCTGCTGGAACGCTTCCTCGGCGCGGGCGCGCCGGCGCCGCGCGATGCCTCGGTGCTCGACGCCCTCACCGGCCGGGAGCGGGAAGTGCTCACGCTGGTCGCGAAAGGACTGTCGAACACCGAGATCGCCGAGAAGCTCTTCCTGTCCGAGGCGACGGTGAAGACCCACGTTGGCCGGATCCTGGCGAAACTCGACCTCCGCGACCGGGTGCAGGCGGTGGTGCTCGCCTACGAGACCGGGCTGGCCCGTCCAGGACTCGGTTAGGTCAGTCGGTGACGTACCACTGACCGTCGATGAACTCCAGCACGGAGTCGCCGAGGTCGCCGCTGGTGAACGTGGCCGTGGCCTGGACCGCGCTCGCTGGGATCGCGACCTTGGTCGGCGACTCCACGGTGATCCCGTTCTCGTCGACAGTGGCGCCCCGCAGCGCCTGCTTCTGGTCGGGCGAGATCAGCTGGAACATCAGGCCGAAGGTCTCGGCGCACGAGCCGAATCCCTGGTCCTCTGCCCTTTTCGCGGCCGGGCCCGCGATCTCGCAGGCAGTGTCGGTGTCCTCGCTGCCCACCGCGGCGAGGAACTGCTCGAACCGTTCGATCGCGCCCGCGGTCCCCGGGCTGGCCTCCTCCACCGGGCTGGTCGTCTCCACCGGAGCCGACGACTCCGGCGACGAGCTCGGCGTTGTGGTCGTCGCCTCCGCGGCGCCGGACGTGGGCGAGGCGGGCTCCGACTCTGCCGGTTCAGTCCCGCCACACCCAGCCAGCACGGCAGCGGCCAACATGATCACGCCCGCGAATGCCCGCATTACTACCCCCGTCCGTCTAGTGACAGCGGAAGCATAACTGTCACAAACGGGTCCGATGGGCAATACGGGAAAAGTCAACCGTTCCGGTACTGCGCCATGTCGACGGCGTGGATGTCCAGGCCTGCCTGGAAGACCTCGCGGAACCAGCGGCCGAAGTCCGGCTGGGTGCCGTCGACGTCCGTGATGCCGTAGGTGTGCATGAGAGTCCACGACGCGAGCGTCTGCCCGGCGAAGCGGTCGACCTCCGGGTCGGTGGCGAGCGCGACGACCCCGCGTGCGAGATAGTAGGGCGTCTCGGACAGGGCGAACTCGGGACGTTCGTCGGTCACGGCGTCCCGCCAGTTGTCCTCGGTCACGCCGTAGAGGTCCAGCATGGCCTCCGAGCGCAGGTAGCCCGGCGTGACGGCCAGCCCGGTGCAGCCGTGCTTGGCGAGCTCGGTGCCGAGTGCCCTGCCGAGTGCCCGGATGCCGGATTTCACCAGATAGTAGGGAATTCCCGCACCGACGTAGTCATCGGTGTCACCGTCGGTCACCTCGATCACCAGGCCACCAGCCTTACGCGTGACCAACGGCAACAGCCGGTGTAGTGCGATCAGGTGCGTCTCCACGCCGTTGCGCACCATGGTGAGCGCGTTGTCCAGATCGGACTCCCAGTAGGCGGCCGTGAAGTCGGCATACGGGTCACCTCCCCAGACGTCGTCGACGAGGATGTCCAACCTGCCATCCACTTCGGACTCGATGCGGGAGCGAAGTGCGTCCACATCGGGCACCGAGGTGAAGTCGCAGCGCACCGCGATGCCAGTACCGCCGGCGGCGGACACCAGCTCCGCCGTCTCCTCGATTGTTTCCGGCCTGCCCATCGGCGACTGTTGCGCACGCGTCGTGCGTCCGGTGACGAACACCGTGGCACCGGCCCGGCCCAGCTCGACGGCGATCGCCCGCCCGCAGCCCCGCGTCGCTCCGGCGACCACAGCAACCTTGCCCCGCAGCGGCATGTTCATCCGTACCAGCTCCCCACTATCGAATCGATGTCCTCGGCGAGACGGTCTGCCAGCTCGCCGTCCGGCCGGATCGACCAGTCCACGGCCGCGCCGTTCACGGTTGCCAGCAACGCACGGGCCGCCCGTTCCGGCGCGGGTCCGCGCCACCCTGGGCCGGTTGCGCGCCGGATGAGCTCGCACAGTTCGGCTTGCAGCGCGGCATACTGGAGGCCGAGTAGCTTGCGCAGCACGGGATCGCCGATGTCGACGCCGAGCTGGCCGAGATGGTTTGCCGCGGTGGCCGCATCACCGAGTCCGGAGTAGACAGCCACGAGTGCATCGCGTAGTCCGTCCCGCGGTGTGGCCGCCGCATCGGCGACCGTACGCAGTTGCTCGACGGATTGGCGTGCACCTGCCTCACTCAACGCGCGCAACAGACCACGCTTCGAACCGAACCGTTGCGCCACACTGCCGACGGCCACCCCGGCCTCCTCGGCGACCTGCGCGAGCGTGAATCCGGGCCCTGTCCTGCCAATCACCACACTCAACGCGGCGAGCAGGCGCTCGTCACTGATACTCCGCGGTCTCGCCACCGTGTAATTGAACCACCATTCATTAACTTTGGCCAACCGAGTTCAGGGTTCTCTCAGGGTCATCACGGATCGCGGACTACTGCCGGATGGTCCAAGCTACGACTACAGGGGAATGACAAGGTCGGTCTGCAGGATGACGCGCCGCGGGGGCCCGTTGAGTCACGATGGGTACGGGCGCGGGCAGAAAGACCCGGTTCATCGCCCCGCATACCAGGCAAGCGTCACTGCGGCCGCCCGCCGCACCAGGAGGACATGATGATCGAGGCACAGGGCCTCACCAAGCGGTACGGTAAGACGCTGGCGGTCGACAGTCTGTCGTTCAGCGTCACTTCCGGCCGGGTCACCGGCTTCCTCGGGCCGAACGGCGCCGGCAAGTCCACGACAATGCGGATGATCCTCGGCCTGGACAATCCCACGACCGGTCAGGTGCGCATCGGTGGCAAGCGCTACCACGAACTCACGCATCCACTTCGGACAGTAGGAGCACTGCTCGACGCGAAATGGGTGCACCCCAACCGCTCCGCACGCGCGCACCTCGCGTGGATGGCGAAGTCCAACAAGATCTCACCGAAACGGGTCGACGAGGTACTCGAGATCGTCGGACTGACCAGCGTCGCGAGCAAGCGCGCAGGCGGGTTCTCGCTGGGCATGTCGCAGCGCCTCGGCATCGCCGCCGCGCTGCTCGGTGACCCTGAGGTGCTGCTCTTCGACGAGCCGGTCAACGGTCTCGACCCCGAGGGCATCCTGTGGATCCGCAAGTTCATGCACCGGCTCGCCGAGGAAGGCCGCACGGTCTTCGTCTCCAGCCACCTGCTCTCGGAGATGGCGCTGACGGCAAGCGAGCTCGTCGTGATCGGCAAGGGAAAGCTGATCGCACAGAGCAGCACCGAGGAGTTCGTCGCGCGCGCCACCGACAGCACCGTCAAGGTGCGCAGCCCGCAGCTGGGCAAGCTCCGCGATGCACTCGCCAAGGCCAGCGCCCAGCTCGCCGACAGCGACGGCGCGCTCATTGTGTCCGGTTTGGACAGCGCGAAGATCGGTGAGATCGCGATGGACAACGGCGTTGTGCTGCACGAGCTGAGCCCGCAGCGCGGCTCGCTCGAGGAGGCGTTCATGCAGATCACCGGTGACTCGGTGGAGTACCACGCGGACCTCGAGGCCGAGGCTCAGCACGTGACCGCCCCCACCGCCGGCTGACGACTTACCCAGAAACCGAGGAAACGATGACTCTGCTCGCAGTCGAACGGATCAAACTGCTGACCACGAGGTCGCCGTGGTGGTGTGCTGCGGCCGCCATCGCACTGACCGTGGGCTTCACCGCGCTCGTGGTCGCCAACGCCGACGAACGGTTCCCGGCGACCGTCGCCACCACGCAGTTCGGTTACAGCTTCGGACTCGCGGTGATCATGGTGCTCGCCGCGCTGGCGGTGACCACCGAGTACCGCTTCGGCACCATCCGCACCACCTTCCAGGCCGTGCCCAACCGCGCTGCCGCACTGGTCGCGAAGACCACGGTGATCGCGATCCTTTCGCTGGTCCTCGGCGAGATCATCGCGTTCGCGTGCTGGGGGCTGTCGACGCTCCTGCAGCCCGAAGCCGACCTCGCGCTCAACAGCACCGCGGACTGGATCAACGTCGCGGGCGTCGGGGTGGTCTTCGCACTCACCTCGGTGATCGCGGTGGCCGTCGGCATCCTGATCCGGCACAGCGCGGGCGCCATCTCGCTGCTGCTGATCTACAACCTCGCCGTCGAGAGCCTCATCCGGCTCATTCCGACCATCGGTAACGACATCTACGAGTGGCTGCCCTTCAACGTCGCCAACAAGTTCCTCACCGGTGACGGGGCATCGAACATGGGCCGCGCTCCGGATGCAGGGGCGCCCATGTCCACCTCGACGCTGAGCCCCGGCTGGGCACTCGCCTACTTCGCGGGCGTCGCGGTGGTGCTGCTGGCCATCGCGATCACCACCGCACGGCGACGGGACGCCTGAGCACGAAGAAGACCACCACAGGGAAACATCCGCATCCGCTCGCAGCATTCGGGGCGTGACGGAGGCGGATAACGGGGAAAGGTGACGAGGTCCGGGCCGCGATCGGGGGCGGCCCGGACCTCGTTGCGTTATGCGGCATCGAAGCACCGCATTAAGACCCGGTTAACTCTCTGTGAGAGCCCCCACTTGGCCCAGCGTATGGCCCTGGAGCGGGGGATATTGGGGGCGACCCGTCAGGACTCTACGGAGGTGACCCTTGACGGTGACAGATATTCCCCGCTTGGAACCGATGGTCGAGCTCGAATGGTCGCGGGCCATCGAACTACCCAGGGCCGCAGGGACGGCGACCCGACCGGCCGACATCCGTGTTGCGTGGGTGCACCGCGCGCCCGAGGACCGCGTGCTGGCGCTCTACCGTGCCGCGTGCGCAAACGACGAACCCGTGCCGTCGCCGTGGTGGCTACGTGCCGTGGCCGCCGGTGCACTCGAATCACGCGAGCTCGGCTTCCGCATCGAGGACCGTATCGACAAACTGCTCGGTAGACGCCCCGGGTGGGAGTACGTGCCGTGGGCCGCCGACGGCGAGTCGGGCTACTGGGAGTTCATGCCGTCCGAGGGCGGGCGCAGCGGTCATCGCATTCCCACCACGATCCTCAACACCGAACGCCACCCTGGCTGGATCGACGTCCTGCCCGCGCACAGTGGGATCACCCCGGAGCCGATCGCCGTCGCCGGGCTCGGCGGGCTGCGTGCGCGGCTGGGGGAGTTCGAAGCAGTGCGCTGAACCGCGGCTATCGTGCCTGCTCGTGGAAAGCGAGCAGCAGCCGCGGCTGCGCAGCGTGGTCAGCTACGTCAAGCGTGGCGGGCGGATGACGGTCGGGCAGCAACGTGCCTGGGACACCGTGTGGCCGAAAATCGGACGGCCGGTGCCCCGGCTCGACCCGGGCCCGATCGACTTCGCCGGGTGGTTCGGCCGGTCGGCGCCGGTCATCCTGGAGATCGGCTCCGGCATGGGCGAGACGACCTCGCAGCTGGCGGCGGCGGCTCCCGAGGTCAACTACGTCGCCGTCGAGGTCTACGACGCCGGGCTCGGCCAGCTGATGCTGCGTGCCGAAACGCTCGGGGTGGAGAACCTGCGCCTGCTGCACGGCGATGCTGTGCCCCTGCTCACCGAGCATGTGCGGCCGGAGTCGCTCGCGGGCGTGCGGATCTTCTTCCCCGACCCGTGGCCGAAGAAGCGGCACCACAAGCGGCGGCTGATCCAGCCCGACTTCGTGCGGCTGATCGCCTCACGGATCGCCGTCGGCGGCACGCTGCACCTGGCCACGGACTGGGAGAACTACGCCGAGCAGATGCTCGAGGTGTGCGCTGCGGAGCCGACCCTGCGCAACCGGTTCGACGGCTGGGCACCGCGGCCGGAATGGCGCCCGGTGACGAAGTTCGAGCGGCGGGCCGAGGAGGAGGGCCGGGCCAGCCACGACCTGATCTTCGAGAAGCTGCCGTGACCGGCGAGTGCTGCACCTTGGGCTCACCGACCTCGAGCAGGCACAGGTGAACACCTTCCGGCATGCCCTGCACACCTGTGCCCGCCGCCTGACCACCACCCGTCCCAGCGCGCCGTGAGGGTCGCTACTCCTCGGCGAGGGACTCCGCGCGCACCCGGTTCAGTGCGGGGCGGCAGACGGACGCGGCCAGCACGGCCACCCCGGCACCCAGCACCACCGGCGCCAGAATCCACGGGCTCAGCACAACCGCTCCGTCCTCGACGAGGATGAACAGGCCCATCCCGACGAGCACGCCGACAGCCCCGGCACCCAACGTGGCCACCAGCGCGGGCATCGCGGCCTCGGTACGCAGTGCCCGCGCGAGCAGGCGCACCGGCGTACCGGCTGCGATCAGCGCACCGAACGTACGGCGCCGGTCCATGACCGATCCGGCGGTCGCGATCGCCGCGCTGCACCCGCTGAGTACCGCAGCCACGATCAGGCCGAGCACGGTGACGCGTCGCAGGTCCGACAACAGCATCTGCTGATCAGCGAGCAGCGCCTGCCTGCTCTCGATCTGCAGACCCCCGGCCGCACCTGCCAGTGCCGTGCGCACGACCTCGCCGTTGTTCGCCGCCGTGGGCACCGCGACGGTCACCTGCTCGGGAGTGACCCCGGCAGGCAGGACCGCCGGATCGATGATCGGCGTACTGGACATGCCGGGGTCCGTCGCGCGGATGGGCTGCGTCGGGATGTTCGCTGCGAGTGGTACCCCCGGCGCACCCCATTCGGTGGTCACCGTGACACCACGCAGGGCGAGCGGGTACTGGCTGTAGATACCGGGTGTTCCCGCGCAGGCGTCCGACATGTCCAGCCGCAGGAGCGTGCCCGCCGTCACGCAGTCGAGCACCAGCGCCTCCTGCCCGGAGTCCGGCCCGTTCATGAGCATGACCGAACCGACCGCGACAGCACGTTCCCGCTGCCCGTAGCGAGCAAGCTCGGTGTTCGTCCGCTCGACGATCTGCCCGGCGCCGGCCGCATCGGTCGTCACGTACAGCACGGAGTCACGGAACGGCGAGCTGGAACCGGCCATCGACTCGAACGTCGGCAGCAGCGTCAACGCCATCGAGCCGGTGAACACCGCGAGCACGACACCGGCGGACGCCCGGTAGGCGCCACGCGGGTCGTCCCGCAGGCGCCGCCCGGCCAGCAGCGTCGCCGGCCTGCGCCAGATCCGCACGAACACGCCGCCGATCGCCGAGGTGACCCACGGCCCCACGAACGCGGCGGAGCCGACGATCAGCGCGAGCCCGAGAAGTGCCGGCGACAGGTCCGATGATGTCGAGACGACGTAGCCGAAGAACAGTCCGGCCAGTGGCAGAGGCAGCAGCCGCCACCAGTGCAGCGGCTTGCGCTCGTGTGCGCCGGTGGCCCCCAGCGGCGTCAACATCACCCTGCGCAGCCCGAGGACGGCGGCGAGCAACACGAGTGCCGGGATGGCAAGGACGAGCACCACGGCCAGTACGGCAGGCAGCTGGAAATCGGAGGGCTGCCAGGTGCCACCGCCCCACGGGATGATCGCGGCGAGCCGGTGCAGCAGCAGCGGGCTGATCGCCGCACCGAGCAGGGCACCACCGGCCGCGGCGATCGTCGTCTCCGCCGCCACCATCGCGATCACCTGCCGCGGAGTGGCACCGGCCAGCCGCAACGCGGCCAGTCTGCGCTCCCTGCGCGCGGCGGTGAGCCGCGCCGACGACGCCACCAGCACCAGGCTCGGTACCAGCAGCACGACCACGCCAACACCGGCGAGCGCCTGCAGCAGTGGGTCCTGCTCGGCCCCACCGACACCGAACCCGTGCTGCTGCCAGGCGACCGGCGGCATGGTCGCCGGATCGTGCCCGACGAGGGCGACCAGCTGGTCCGGGTACTTCAGCGCCTCCGTGCCGATGGTCCCGATCACATCACCGCCGAACCGGTCGGCGAGCTGCGACCCCGGCAGCCGGTCCGTGAGCCGGGCCAGTGCGGGCGAGAGCAGCGCCTCACCAGGGCCTGGCAGCCGCTCGATGCCCGGCGGCAGCTCGATCGTCGCCGGATCGCTGAGCGCGGCAACGTCCACGCGGGTGATCTTGTCGCCACGGGTGAAGTCGTCGGTCGTGGTCAGCGCGAGCGTGGCAGGGCCGTCCTCCCCCGACCCGTAGGACGGCACCTGCCACATCGACCGCTCGCCCCGTGCCTCGGTGGCGAACGGCAGGCCGACGAGCAACAACACCAGCCCGGTCGCGACGGCCACGCCGAGACCGGTCAGGATCGCCGAGGCCCTGGTGCGCCGGTCGGCACGCAGCACCCGCAGCGCGAGGCGGACGCTGTTCATGCCGTTGCCCCCGCGTCGATCCGGCCGTCACGAATGGTCACCGTCCGGGGAACGGAAGCGGCGAGGTCGCGGTCGTGGGTCACGAGCACGACCGCGGCACCGGACTCACCGGCAGCGGCCAGCAACGCGGCCATGGTGGCCCGTCCGGTGCGGGAGTCCAGTGCGCCGGTCGGTTCATCGGCGAAGATCACGCTCGGCCGGTGCGCCAGCGCCCGCGCGATCGCCACCCGCTGCGCCTCACCCCCGGAGAGCTCACCCGGCCTGCGCTTCTCCTTGCCGGAAAGCCCGAGCCTGCCCAGCCACTCGCGCGCGGCGGACAGCGCGTCCGACCGCGACCGCCCGCCGAGGAGCAGGGGCAGCGCGGCATTCTCCTCCGCAGTGAGCTCGGCGACGAGGAACCCCGACTGAAAGACGAACCCGAACTCGGTACGGCGCAGCTCGCTGCGCTTGGTCTCGCCAAGCTGGTCGATGCGGGTGCCGCCGAGCAGCACCGCACCCGAATCAACAGGCAGGATGCCGGCCAGCACGTGCAGCAACGAGGTCTTGCCCGAGCCGGAAGGGCCGACGATGGCGACCGCCTCGCCCGGCTGGATGTCGATGTCCACACCGGCCAACGCGTGCTGCGTGCCGTAGCGTTTCACGAGGCCGCGCCCGGACAGCGCGGGGCGGGTTGCTGTCGCAAGTGGACCGCGCGGATCTGTCGTCTGTGTTGGCATGCACGAAAGCGTCCCGCGTCGGCCCGGGTCACCACTTCGGACAGAAGGTCAGGTCCTGACCCGCGGACCTCAGCCGATCGGCCGAGGCGACACCGGCCTGTCGGCCAAGGTGCGCGGCGACGGAAATCCTCTACGGTCGCCATTGTGTTCGCACCACAATCCCGGCGCAAGGTCGCCGACTTCCTGCAGCGGCTCGGCCTACCCGGCATCGTGCTGCTGGCCGCACTGCTGTGCGACCTGGTCATCATCGGCTTCGCCAGCTTCGACCACATCGGACCCATGGGTTCAGACCTTTTCCTGCTGCCAGGAATCCTGGCGCTGTCGGCCTGTGCGCTGTGGGCACGGACGCAGCCGGTGGCGGCAATGTGGACCGGCGCCGTCACCATCGTCGCCAGTACCGTCGTGATCCGCACCGCCCACGCCAGTGCCTACACCGCGCTGCTGCCGCACATCTCGTTCGCCGAGACCGTGGCCGGTCTCGAGCTGGTGTTCTTCTGCGTACGTGCCGCCAACGCCGCGATCGCGTTCGTGTCGACGTTCGCCTTGGTCAGTGCCGCCCTGCTCGCTGTGCTCGGCCGGGCCTCGATCATCGGCAGCAGCTCGAGCCTGACGGAAGCAGCCGTGGTCGGCCTGGTGTTGCTGGTCGTGACCGTCGTGGTCGCAGTGCAACTACGCAAACCGGTACCGCGCAAGGCTCCTTCCGCGGTGATGTCACTGGTACGCAGGCAGTGGCCCCTGGTGGGCGCACTCACGCTGGCACTCTTCTTCGACACCTACGTGTTGATGTTGTTCTCGTCCAACATCGCGGGATTGCTCCTGCTGTGTACCTCGGCCGGTGCCGCACTGGCCGCCGTTCTGGCAGCGCGCTACCCCCTCCGCGCCGCGCTCGCACTGGCCGGCCTGATGGCGGTGGGCGCGCTCGCGATGACCGGGCTCGGCCTCGGCGGGCCGTACTACAACCTCGGCGGGTTCACGTTCACACACGTGCTCGCGGGGATGACCGTCGTGGTGCTACTGGTGCGGCAGGAGCGGCCGGGACCGGTAGCAGGCAGCATCGGCCTGCTCAGCGCGGTCATCGCCGGTGGCGCCGTCGTGAACGTCACCCGCAACGATGTCGACGCGGTGCGCCTTCTCGGCGTCGGGGCACTGCTACTGCTGGGGATCGCCGTGGCGATCGGGCTCTACCTCCGGGCCCGTGACTCCGAGCGAACGCGGGCAGTCGAGGTGGCGGTGAGCGACGCGCAGACCGCCGAGCGGATGGCGCTCGCCCGCGAGCTGCACGACGTGGTCGCCCACCACGTGACCGGGATCGTGGTACAGGCACAGGCGGCGAAGCTGCTCGGCGCGAAGGACCCGCACGTCATCACAGATGCGCTCGGGCAGATCGAGAACGCAGGTACCGAGGCGCTGGCCGCGATGCGCAGGCTGGTGCGGAGCATGCGCGGCGACGCCCCCGCTGGCAGCAGCGAGTTCAGTGAGCAGGCCACCACCGATTTCGTCGCCGACCTGCAGCGCCTCGTCGAGGCGGGTAACCACGGAATACCCACAGAACTCGAGCTGGACCTGCCGCCGGGACTGCCTCAGGAGGTGTCGCGCTCGGCGCTGCGGATCGTGCAGGAGTCGCTGACCAACGTCGGCAAGCACGCCACGGGTGCGAGCAGGGCAGTCGTGTCGGCAGGCGTCGCAACCGGGGAGCTGCACATCCGGGTGAGTGACGACGGGGCCGGTGCGTCACCACCGGCGGGATCGGGTGGATACGGTCTGATCGGTATGCGCGAGCGGGTGGACCTGCTGCGTGGACGGCTCTCGGCCGGTCCAGGCCCCGACGGTGGCTGGCTTGTCGAGGTGTGGCTGCCGGTGGACGGGGAAGGGGAACAGTGATCCGGGTACTGATCGCCGACGACCAGGACATGGTACGGATCGGGTTCCGCATGATCCTCGACGCGCAGGATGACATCGAGGTGGTCGCCGACGTCCCGGACGGCATCGAGGCCGTGCGCAGGGCCCGTGAGCTGCGGCCGGACGTGTGCCTGCTCGACATCCGGATGCCGGGTATGGACGGTCTGCAGGTCACCAAGCAGCTCGCCGGTCCGGACGTCGCCGACCCGTTGAAGGTCGTGGTCGTGACGACGTTCGACCTGGACGAGTACGTGAACGCGGCATTGCAGGGCGGCGCGTCCGGTTTCCTGCTCAAGGACGCCGGGCCGGCGTTGCTGATCGAGGCGATCCGCGCCGCCGCCCGAGGGGACGCGTTGGTGTCCCCGCAGATCACGGTGCGGCTGCTCAAGCATTTCGGCACGCAGCCGAAGTCCCGCGTGGTGGCCGAGCAGCCGGCGGAGCCGCTCACCCCGCGCGAGCTCGATGTCGTCAAGGCGACCGCGCGCGGGCTCACCAACACCGAGATCGGCGCAGAGCTGTTTCTCTCGGTGTCCACCATCAAGACGCACCTGGCCTCCGTGCAGGGCAAGATCGGCGCGCGTAACCGGGTGGAGATCGCCGCGTGGGCGTGGCGCAACGGCGTCGTCGACGACGAGTAGCTCACTAGAATCGGCGCCATGACTCGCCGGCTGCGCGCTCCGATCGTCCTGCCCGCCGACCCCGCCTGCACCGTCGTGCGGGACGGTGTGGTCGACATCGATGACGCCGGCCGCATCGGCTACTGCGGACCTGCCGCGTCGGCGCCGGGGGAGGCCGACGTCACCGAGTTGCCGGGCATCCTCCTGCCGGGGCTGGTGAACACGCATGCGCACAGCCCGATGGTGTTGCTCCGCGGCATGGGCAGCGACCTGCCGCTGCTGCGGTGGCTCCGCGAGGTCATCTGGCCTGCGGAGGCGAAGCTGCGGCCCGAGGACGTACGGACCGGGATGCTGCTGGGTTCCGTGGAGATGCTGTGCCGGGGCGTCACGACCAGCGCCGAGATGTACTTCCACGCCGAGCAGCTGGCCGACGCCGTGCTCACCACCGGCGCCCGCGTCGTGCTCGGCGGTCCCATCATCGACCTGCCGGGGCTGGACTGGCGCGCCATGCTCACGGCAACCGAGCGGTGGATCGACACCGATGGCCTGCGCTTCGGCCGCGGCGAGCGCATCGAGCTCTCCTACGCCGCGCATTCGGCTTACATGCTGCCGGTCGACGCACTACGCGCCGTCGCCAAATCCGCGTCCGCCCGCGGCGCACTCGTGCAGATCCACGTAGGTGAAGCCGCCGATGAGGACGAGCTGCAGCGGGCCGAGTTCGGTTCGGTGCCACGGCTGCTGGACCAGGTGGGACTGCTCGACGGCAGGCTCATCGCCGCGCACGCCGTGCATCTGTCCGATGAGGACATTGCGCTGCTCGCCGCGCGGGGTGCCGGTGTGGCCCACTGTCCGGGGTCGAACGCCAAGCTGGCATCGGGTATCGCGCGGCTGGCCGACCTGCGCGCGGCCGGGGTACCGGTCGGGCTTGGCACGGATGGTCCGGCGAGCAACGACGACCTTGACCTGTGGGAGGAGGTCCAGCTCTCGGCGTTGCTGGCCCGTCTGTCCACTCAGGACTCTACTGCGGTGACGGCTGCCGATGCGCTGCTGCTGGCCACCCGCGGCGGCGCCGAAGCACTGGGGCGCAGCGACATCGGCTCGCTCGAGAGCGGGCGGTGGGCCGATGTGGTGCACGTCGACGTCGACGACCCGGCGTTCGCAACGGGCCTCGACGTTCCCGACGACCAGTTGCTGGCGAACCTGGTGTGGGCGGCGGGCTCGCGCCGCGTGCGCGAGGTGTGGGTGGCCGGCGAGCAGGTGGTGGCCGGCGGGGAGCCGGTGCGTGTGGACCGTGCCGAAGTGCAGGCGAAGGTGGCAGCCGCCGCCACCCGCCTACGGCAGTGAGACCTGTGGGCGTGGGCGGATGGTGACCTCGGTCAGGTGGGCATCGGGGCCGGCGGTCACGGCGGCGACCACAGCGGCCGCGACCGACTCGGGGCGCAGGTACTTCTCCGGGGCGTAGTCGCCGCCCTCGCTGGCGACAACGGCCTGCTGCATTTCTGTGTCGGTCCGGCCGGGGAACACCGAGGTCACGCGGAGCCCGGCGGCCTCCTCCTCGGCCCGCAGCGCGTCCGCGAAGGCGCGCAGGCCGAACTTGCTCGCCGCATAGGCACCCCATCCCGCACGCACGGACAGTCCCTGGCCGGAGTTGATCAACACGACCTGACCGCGCGCGGCACGCAGCGCGGGCAGCAGCAGCCGGGTCAGCTCGGCCACCGCCACCACGTTGACCTCGAAGTGCCGGCGCCACACCTCGGCCGGCGATTCCTCGACGGTGCCGAGCCGGGCCACACCGGCCGAGTGCACCAGGACGTCGAGTGAGTCGATCTCCGCAACCGCACGCGCGACAGCCGAAGCATCGGTGAGATCGACTGCCCAGGGCCGTGCCCCCGGCAGCCGACTAGCGAGCTCGGTGAGCGCAGCCTCGTCGCGTCCACCGAGCAGCAGTTGGTGCGTCGGAGCGAGAGCCTGCGCCACCGCGGCGCCGATTCCACGCGAGGCGCCGGTGACGAGTGCGAGCGGTTGGTCAGCCATGCCGCCTACCGTAGACGGCATGGCTGAGCCGGCCATTCAGCTACCGGACGCCGATCTTGCCGGTGCCGAACTTGCCCTTCTTCCACACCGCGACGATCGAGGGCCGCGGGTTGGCCGAACCGCCGTCGGGCCAGTGCGACAGCGGGTCAGCGGCACTGGAGCCCTCACCGGGGTGCTGCACGGCGACCAGCACGAGGTCGTCGGTCACCACCGGGCCGCAGGTCTCCGCGGCGATCGGCACGGTCAGGAACTGCTTGACCTGGCCACGGTTCGGGCCCTCGACCGGCACGGAGAACAGGCCGTCGTTGGAGCCGAGTGCGTTGCCGTCGGTGGAGATCCACAGGTTGCCGTACGGGTCGAACGCCACGTTGTCCGGGCAGGAGATCGGGCTGACCTGGTCCTTCGGGAAGCCACCGAAGTAGGTGTCCGCGGTTGCGGGGTCACCGCAGACCAGCAGCAGCCGCCAGGCGAAGGTGGTCGACGCCGCGTCGCCGCGGTGCTCCTCCCACTCGAGGATGTGACCGTTGCGGTTGCCGTTGCGCGGGTTGGCCTCGTCGGCAGCGCCCTTGCCCGCGGCACCGCGGTCGCTGTTGTTGGTCAGCGCGGCGTAGATGCGGCCGTTGACCGGGTTGGGCTCGATGTCCTCGGGACGGTCCATCTTGGTCGCGCCCACCTTGTCGGCTGCGAGCCGCGTGAAGACGTAGACCTCCTCGGCGGTGAAACCCTCCACAAAGGACTTGTTGCCCCTGGCGAGCGGGATCCAGGTGCCGTAACCGTCGAACTCGCCGTCGGCGGGGAGCTTGCCGCTGCCGTCGATCTCGCTGACCGGGCTGTCGCCGACGAACTTGGCGACGTAGAGCGTGCCGTCGTCGAGCAGGCTCGAGTTGTGCCTGCGGGCGAAGGCGCTGGTGCCCTTCTTGTACTTGCCCTTGGAGACGAACTTGTAGATGTAGTCGAACCGCTCGTCGTCACCGGAGTACACGGCGACCCGGCCGTCCTTGGTGATCTTGATGGTGGCGGCCTCGTGCTTGAAGCGGCCGAGCGCGGTGTGCTTGATGGGCTTGGCGTCCGGGTCGTTCGGGTCGATCTCGACGACCCAGCCGAACCGGTTCACCTCGTTGGGCTCCTGCGTGACGTCGAAGCGCTTGTCGAAGCGCTCCCACTTACGGCTCGTCCCACCGCTGGTGATGCCGTACCGCTTCAGCCGCGCCGACGCGACCGGGTCGGTGACCGCACCGGCGTTTGCGAAGTACTGGTTGAAGTTCTCCTCACCGGAGAGCACCGTGCCCCAGGGCGTGACGCCGCCTGCGCAGTTGTTCAGGGTGCCGAACACCTTGCGACCGCTCGAGTCGGCCGAGGTCTTCAGGTACTTCGAGCCTGCGACGGGACCGCGGACCTCGAATTCGCTCTGCACGGTGATGCGGCGGCTGTACCGGCTCGGCACGACCTCGAGGCCGCCCCTGGACTTCCGGACCGCCTGCACCACGGTCAGCCCGTGCGCGGCCCAGCCGATCTTCACCTGCTCCTCGGTCGGGTTGTTCGCGTCGTAGGTGCCCGCGGGGAACATCTCGCTCTCGGTGGTGTACTCGTGGTTGACCACGAGCAGGTTGCGCCTGCCTGCACCGTCCTGCGGGATGAGCCCGACGAAGTCGTTGTTGTAACCGAACTGCTTCGCCTGCGCGGCGGCGGTCTGGTTGTTGAAGTCGAACTTCGGCGCACCGGGCAGCACCGCGTCGCCCCAGCGGATGACCACGTCCTGCTCGTAGCCCTCCGGGGTCACGACGGCGTCGGCGGTGTTCGGGGCAACCGCGTCGAAGTCGGTGCCCGGCACCGGGCGACCCGGCTTACCCGGCTTGCCTGCCAGCGCGGGCGGCACCGTACCGGCCGCGGCCGCGGTACCGGACAGGGCGGCGAAACCGGCGGCGGCCGCGGTCATCACGGCACCCGCGCGCAGGGCACCACGGCGGGAAAGCATGTTTCTGACGACGTCGCCGAAGTACTCGTTGTCGGATGTGTTGGGTGCCGGGTGCGCACATGCGTTTCCGCACCGGTACTCGCACGTCACGGCGGACCGGCCGGAGCGGTGAGAGGTCAGCAATGGGAGATAACGCCCGGGCTCGACAGACACACGGCCTCCAGTTCACTCAGTCAGGGGAACGAAAGTGACCGTATGTGTCCAAAGCGAGCCAATTACGTCCAGCAGGTAAACGGACGGCGAATGGTCACACCTCTTCGCCGATCAACGCGGCCCCGGCCGGCATCGTGCGGGAATCGGAAGTACGGCTGCCGACGGCGAGCAGTCCACCCGCGAGCACACACAGCACCGCGGCGATCAGGAACGGGCCCTGCGCGAAGCCCAGCCACTCCGCCAGCTGGCTCACGAGGGTCGCGGCGGCGGCACCACCCAGCCAGCGGCAGAAGTTGTAGCCGGCACTGGCGACCGGACGCGGCGCGTCACTGACCGACATGGCCGTGCCGGTGAACAGGGTGTTCAGCAGCCCGGACACCAGTCCACTGAGGATGATCGCGACCACGAGCAGCGGTTTGCTCGGGACCAGCATCACCAGCAGCAGGGCCGCGTAGCCGAGCACGGCGACCACCGTGGCCCTGCGCTCACCCAGCCGGGCCGCGAGCCGCGGCGCCAGCGCGACACCGGCGACGGCGACACACAGGCCCCAGCCGCAGAAGATCAGTCCGATTGCGACAGCGCTCCACTGCAGAACGAACGGCGACCACGCCAGCACGGCGAAGAACGCCGCCGTGTAGAACGCCGAACCGATCGAGGTGCGCAGCAGGCCGCTGTGGCCGAGCGCCCGCAACGGGTCCAGGATCCCGGTGCGTGGCCGGTCGGCACGGGAGTCGCTGGTGAGGAACAGCGCGCACAGCACGAGCGCGCAGGCCATCAGCACCGACGTGCCGAGGAACGGGCCGCGCCACGAGAAGCTGCCGAGTAGTGCGCCCAGCAGCGGGCCGACCGAAAGACCGAGGCCGAGCGCCGCCTCGTAGAGCAGGATGGCACCGGCCTGCCCACCTGCGGCGGCCCCGACGATGACCGACAACGCGGTCGCGATGAAGAAGGCGTTGCCGAGCCCCCACACGGCCCGCAACGCGACGAGCTGCTCGATGGAACCAGCCATGGCACATAGCGCAGTGGCCACCACGATGAGGGAGAGCCCGGCCACCACGGTCCGTTTGGCACCGAACCGGGCGCTCGCCGCGCTGGTGACGAGCATCGCGACGACCTGGACGGCGAGATAGGACGAGAACAACAACGTCACCTGCGACGGCGTCGCGTGCAGCCCCTCGGCGATGGACAGCAGGATCGGGTCGACAAGGCCGATGCCCATGAAGGCGATGACGGCGGCGAACGCGGTGATCCAGACCTGCTTCGGCTGTCCCTTGACGGCGGCGAGCAGGCTGGAATGGTGGTCAGCGTTCATCGGCCGGTACCTCCTCCTTGGTCTCCTTGGTGCTGCTGGGTACCAGCAGACGCCGCAACGCCGGGATCGCGAGTTCGATGGCCCCCCGGTCCTCGGGCGGCAGCACACTGAGCCGCTCGCGCAGGAACTCCTCACGTGCGGCGACCAGCTCGTCGTAGAACCGGCGGCCCTGCGCGGTCACGCTCACCAGCACGGCGCGACGGTCGGCCGGATCGGGTACGCGGATGACGAGCCCGTCGCGTTCGAGCCGGGTGACGACGTCGGTCAGTGAAGGGAGGCGGACGCCCTCGAGGTCGGCCAGCACGCTCATCCGGCGCGGACCGCCGGCGACGAGCTCGGCGAGCACCGAACCCTGGGTGAGGGTCAGCGTGTGCCGTGGGCCGTGCCGCCGCACCAGGTAGTAGAGGCGGAACACCAACGGGCGCAGTTCATGGGCGAGCTCGGCGACTCCTGACATCACTTAGCCAGGCTAACAAAAATGCTTAGGGTGTCGAAGTAATCCGCGGCACACGTAGGCTGCGGGCATGGACGCCGTGGTATTCGATCTCGACGGGGTGCTCGTCGACTCCGAGCAGCTGTGGGACGAGGTGCGGCGCTCGGTCGTCGCCGAGCACGGCGGGACGTGGACCGCCGAGGCGACCAGGGCGTTGCAGGGGATGAGCACGCCGGAGTGGGCGCGCTACCTCGTCGAGGAGCTGAGCACGCGGCTCACCCCGGAAGAGGCCGCCGACGTGGTGGTCGGCGAGATGGCCCGGCGCTACGCGGACGGTCCGCCCGTGCTGCCGGGCGCCGAGCCGGCCGTGCGCGCGGTGGCGCAGCGGTACCCCGTTGCCATCGCGAGCTCGTCGCCGCCCGTGCTGATCGACGCCTTCCTCAGCGCCACCGACCTCACCGGCCTCGTCGGCGCGGCGGTGTCGAGCGAGCACGTCGGCGCTGGCAAGCCGGCACCGGACGTGTACCTGGAAGCGGCGGCCCGGCTCGGGGTCCCGGCCATGGCCTGCGCGGCTGTGGAGGACTCGACCAACGGACTGCGCGCGGCGCTGGCCGCCGGGATGACCGTCTACGCCGTGCCGAACCCGCACTTCCCACCGGACCCCGCCGTGCTCGCGCAGGTCCCGGTGGTGCTCAGCCAGATCAGCGAGCTACCCGCGAAGCTGCCGTGACAGCAAGGGAGCGGAGGCACACTCGGTGCGTCCGCTCCCTGGCACTAGCGACCTGCCGGGCTCAGCGTTCGGCCTCGCCACTGATGAACTTCTCCACCGCGTCGCGGGCAGTGGAGTCGTCGTACTGCTCCGGCGGCGACTTCATGAAGTAGGAGGACGCCGACAGCAGCGGGCCGCCGATGCCGCGGTCCTTGGCGATCTTCGCGGCACGCACCGCATCGATGATGATGCCGGCGGAGTTCGGCGAGTCCCACACCTCGAGCTTGTACTCCAGGTTCAGCGGAACGTCACCGAAGGCGCGGCCCTCGAGCCGGACGTAGGCCCACTTGCGGTCTTCCAGCCACTGCACGTAGTCGGACGGGCCGACGTGCACGTTGGCCTTGCCGAGGTCCCGGTCGATCTGCGAGGTGACGGCCTGCGTCTTGGAGATCTTCTTCGACTCGAGCCGCTCCAGCTCCTTCATGTTCTTGAAGTCCATGTTGCCGCCGACGTTGAGCTGCATGGTGCGGTCGAGCTGGACACCACGGTCCTCGAAGAGCTTGGCGAGCACCCGGTGCGTGATCGTGGCGCCAACCTGCGACTTGATGTCGTCACCGACGATCGGCACGCCGGCCTGCTCGAACTTGGCTGCCCACTCCGGGTCGGAGGCGATGAACACCGGGATGGCGTTGACGAAGGCGACGCCGGCATCGAGCGCGGCCTGTGCGTAGAAACGCGCGGCCTCCGTGGAACCCACCGGCAGGTAGGCGACCAGCACATCCGCGCCGGACTCCCGCAGCGCGGCGACCACGTCGGCAGGCGGCTCGTCCGACTCCTCGATGGTCTCCTGGTAGAAGCGGCCGAGCCCGTCCAGCGTGTGGCCACGCAGCACCGGAACACCGAGGGGCGGCACGTCGCAGATCTTGATCGTGTTGTTCTCGCTGGCCAGGATCGCCTCGGCGAGATCCTGACCGACCTTCTTGGCATCGACGTCGAATGCGGCGACGAACTCGATGTCCCGGACGTGGTAGTCGCCGAACTGCACGTGCATCAGGCCAGGCACGCGCGAGTTCGGGTCGGCGTTGCGGTAGTAGTGAACACCCTGGACCAGCGATGCCGCACAGTTGCCGACCCCAACGATGGCCACCTTGACACGGCGGTTCTCGCCCATGCCGGTATCTCCCTTACTCGTCTTCATGTGTAGGTCTGCCGAGCCGCGACTCAGTCCCGCCCCTCTCGCTGCTCGGCCTGTTCGTGCGCGATCAACTCGTTGAGCCAGCGCACTTCCCGCTCACTTGCCTCCAGCCCCAGCTGATGCAGCTCACGGGTGTAGCGATCGATCTTCTCCTCGGCCCTGGCCAACGCTGCCCGAAGACCTTCACGGCGCTCCTCGACGCGGCGCCGCCGACCTTCCAGGATGCGCATCCTGACGTCGGCCGGTGTCCGCGAGAAGAACGTGAAGTGGACACCGAATCCCTCGTCGTCCCACGTCTGCGGACCGGCATCGGCGAGCATCGCGGCGAAGCGTTCCTTCCCCTCCGCGGTGAGCTTGTACACACGTTTCGCCCGCCGGTTCCAGCCCGTCCCAGCCTCAGCGTCCTCCTCGACGATCAGCTCGGCGCGCAGCAACCGCCGCAGGGTCGGATACAGGGAGCCGTACGAGAACGTGCGGAACATGCCGAGCGTCTCGTGCAGCCTCTTCCGCAGCACGTAGCCGTGCATGGGTGCCTCGTGCAACAGCCCCAAGATCGCGAACTCGAGCACAACGCACCCCCCTCCGGGAACGAAACGACATCGCTCGGCGTTTCCGCTCCAGATCGCCGGGCGCGTCCGCAAACCTACCGCCCGATTATATCGGTGTGATACATCGAAGTGGCGCAGCTAACCTCCGGATAACCCCTCAACCAGACAACGTTCACCAATTCGTTATCGAAGGGGCGGCGTGTCGGAGGGAGCGCTGACGCCGCTCCGCGGAATGTCTCGTCACCAACGATCGCGAAGCACGTACTCTGTTGAGGTGCGAAACCAGCGGCAGGTCGTCGACTACGCGCTACAGCGCCGTGCGCTGCTGGCCGAGGTCTATTCCGGCCGGGTGGGCACGATGGACGTCTGCGACGCCTCGCCCTACCTGCTCAGGGCGGCCAAGTTCCACGGCCAGCCCAGCACGAACTCGTGCCCGGTGTGCCGCAAAGAACCACTGACACTGGTCTCCTGGGTCTACGGCGACGAGCTCAAGCACGTCGCGGGTTCGGCCCGCGCACCTGAGGAACTGGAACGCATGGCCAACCTTTTCGGTGAGTTCACCGTCTATGTGGTTGAGGTGTGCCGGTCATGCGGATGGAACCACCTGGTCCAGTCGTACGTCCTGGGAACTGGAACACCTCGCCCACACTCACGGAGGACCGCAGGTCAGTGACGGCAGATACCGGCTGGAACGGGGTCCCGCCGCGCACACAGAGTTTCGGTCCGCAGAACGGCGTCCCCCGACGCGCCGATCTCGGAGGGTCTTGAGTGAACGACCAGGGAAATCACCGCTGGCCGGAGCAGGAACCTGGCCGCGGTAGACACAGTCAGCGGCCGACCGGCGACGATGCGGGACCACAGTGGCCGACAGGCGACGAACCGGCACGTCCGGCGCGCCCGCCACGCCACGTCCGGCCGCAGCAACCAGCACAGCCACCACGCCAGCCGCAATGGCCAACGGGTGACGACCAGCCAGGGGCACCCCGCTGGCCGGGCGAGTCCGGCCAGCCGGCCCGCCACGCCCGCGGCGGCAGGCAGCAGCCACCGCCGCCCGGCCGCAGGCAACCTGGGCCACCGCCACCCGGCGCCCGCCCGCCCGGCGGCCCACAGCAGGGTGGCTACCGGCAGCCGCCACCGTCCCAGCAGCGCCCCGGCCACCCGCCGGCCGGTGCCGGCGCAGCGGGGGTCGAACGCGAGCCCGAGCTGATCACGCATCGCGCGTACAACGGCACCGGATTCGACGACGGCGGCCGCGACGATCCGTACGACGACTACGACGAGCGCTGGTCCGAAGAGGACGAGCAGCGCTTCCGTGAGACGGGCCTCGCCGACGACGAGGACGGCACCGGCAGGAAGGGCAAGGGCAAAGCGCCGCTGACACCGGCGCAACGTAAGAAACGCCGGTGGCGCCGCATCCGCCGGTCGATCTACGCCCTCGTCGGCCTGTTCCTCGTGTTGCCCGCACTCGCCTTCGTCATCACGTACTTCATGGTCGATGTGCCCTCACCGAGTGACGTGGCGCAGCAGCAGGCCAAGGTCGTGACCTACTACTACGCCAACGGCCAGGAGATGGGGCGGGACATCCCGCCCGACGGCGGCAACCGGATCATCCTCAACTCGTCCGACATCACGCCGGTTGTGCGGCACGCCATCTACTCGGCCGAGGATGCCACGTTCGAGACCAACCCCGGTTTCGACATCACCGGTATCGCACGGGCGGTGTTCAACCAGCTCACCGGTGGCGTCGGCGGTGGTTCCACCATCAGCCAGCAGTACATCAAGGTGGCCACGGAGAACGACGACTACAGCTACCTGCGTAAGTGGAACGAGCTCGTCAAGGCGTTCAAGATGAACAACGAGCAGTCCAAGGACGAGATCATCACGGCGTACGCCAACACCATCTACTTCGGACGCGGCGCGTACGGGATCGAGACCGCCGCGCAGGCGTACTTCAACAAGCACGCCAAGGACCTCAACGCTTCCGAAGCCTCCCTGCTCGCCGGCATGATCCAGCAGCCGGGCCGCTCGGAGAACGAGGAAGTCCGGCTCAAGCGCTGGACCTACGTGATGGACCAGATGGTCGCGAACAACTGGCTGTCCGCGGCGGAGCGGGACCAGGCCACCGTGCCAACGCTCATCCCGGTCGAGGACTCCAAGCCCAACGCGATCACCGGCCCCAACGCCTACATCGAGCAGCGGGTCAAGGCCGAGCTCGAAGCCAAGGGCTACCCGGAGGAGAAGATCCAGGCAGGCGGCTACCGGGTCTACACCACGATCGACCAGCGAGCGCAGGACCTCGCGGTGCAGGCTGTCGACAAGGTGATGGGCGGCCAACCGCAGGACCTTCGCAAGGCAATAGTCGCCGTCGACCCGAAGACCGGCGGTGTGCTCGCCTACTACGGCGGGCCGAGGGAACCGGGGGTCGACGAGATCGACTGGGCGAACACGCAGCGCAACCCGGGCTCGTCGTTCAAGCCGTTCGACCTCGTGGCACTCCTCCAGCGCGGCAAGGGGCTCGGCGAGACCTACGACGGCAGCTCACCACGCACGTTCGGCACCGTGACGGTCCGGAACTCGGACAACGAAGAGTGCAAGCGATGCACGGTCGCCGAGGCGATGGAACGCTCGATCAACACCGTGTTCTACGACATCGTGCTGAACGAGGTCGGACCGCAGGCCGTTGTGGACGCCGCGCTCGCCGCCGGTGTACCTGAGCAGCACGGCGAGAAGAAGACCATGGGCAGCGTCGACGGCAACATCTCCATCGGTGGTGGTGACACCATGGTGACGCCGACCGATATGGCAGCCGCCTACGCGACGTTCGCGGCGGACGGGATCCAGCGGGAGACCCATTTCGTCACCAAGCTCACCACGTCCGACGGCGAGGTGCTCTTCGACGAGAGCACACCAGGCGCGACCGAGGGCACGCCCGCATTCTCCGAGGATCCGGAGAAGAGCAAGCAGATCGCGGGCAACGTCACCGATTCGCTGAAGCCGGTGCTGACCCGCTCGGAGCTCACCTGCGCGGGCGGCCGGGAATGCGCGGGCAAGACCGGTACGCACCAGTACGTCGGGCCGAACGGCGACAAGTCGATCAACGAGAACGCCGAAGCCTGGATGGTCGGCTACACACCGCAGATCTCCGCCTCGGTGTGGGTCGGAACCGGTAAGAACCAACCGATCCGCGACGCCAGCGACCGCCGCGTCTACGGCAGCGGGCTGCCCGGCGAGGTCTGGAAGGAGTTCATGGACTCCTACCTCGAGGGCGCGCCCGAGATGACGTTCGACCAGGTGGACCCGATCGGCCAGGTCCCTCAGGCACCGCCGCAGGACGACTCGTCGTACACGCCGCCGTCGAGCACCAGCAGCAGTAGCAGCAGCAGCTCTCCGCCGCCGGTGACGTCGGACGTCCCGCCGCCGGAGAGCAGCCAAAGCGAGGAGATCCTCCCGACGGACGAGATCACCCCGCCCGACGACGAGACAACGACGACCGAGTCGAGTGAGTCCAACAGCAGGCCGACCTGGCCGCTTGGCAGAGGCCAGAACGGCGGCGGTTAGAACGCACAGCAACAGCGACGACGTAACATGCGGCGCGTGCCCAGCGATAAACACGATCCGCCCTCGACGGGGACGCCAGACACCGTGTCGCTGGACGGCACGCAACGCGCGATCCCTACCTGGACCGAGCCGCTGGCCGCCACCGCGAGCGCTCCCATCGGCGGCCCGCTCGGCGAACACGCGACCGTGGGCAGGCACTGGTTCTGGTCACCCCTGCGGGTCGGGCTGCTGCTCGCGGTACTGACGCTGACGGCAGGCTGGTTCGGCAAGGCCGCGTGCATTCAGCAGTTCGTCAACGACCAGGGCCAGACCGAGCTGGACTGGCGGTCCGGCCGCCCCTACGTCGCGATGTGCTACTCCGACGTGGTGCCGCTCTACACCGCGGAACGGCTCGACCGCGGCGACACCTTCCCGTACGCGACGAGCTGGGTCGACAACGCAGGCACCGACCGGGCGCAGGTGCGGTTCATGGAGTACCCGGTACTCACCGGGTTGTTCCAGTGGGTCAACGCCAAGCTCACGCACGCCTGGACGGACGTGTCCGCGGCCGGCTGGCTGCCGGGTGCGCTACCCGTCGCCGTCTACTTCAACATCACCGCGCTGTTCCTTGCGCTGGCGTGGCTGGTCACCGTCTGGGCCGTCGCCAGGATCTCCCGAAGACGGCCATGGGACGCCGTGCTCGTCGCGATCTCACCGCTGGTCATCGTCCACGCGTTCACCAACTTCGACACGCTGGCCGTCGCGCTCGCCACCGCCGGCCTGCTCGCCTGGTCGAGACGACAACCCGCGCTCGCCGGACTGCTGCTAGGGCTCGGCGCCGCGGCGAAGATGTACCCGCTGCTGTTGCTGGGGCCCCTGCTCGTGCTGTGCCTCCGGGCCGGCAAGTTGCGCGCGTGGACCACGGCGGCGGGCACAGCCGCGGGCACCTGGCTGGCCGTGAACCTGCCATTCCTGCTGTTCCTGCGTCAGGGCTGGGCCGAGTTCTTCCGGCTGAACACCGAACGCGGCATGGATCCCGACTCGATCTACAACGTGATCTCGCACTTCACCGGCTGGGCCGGCTTCGACGGGCCGCTGGCGCACGGCGAGACACCGACCGTGCTGAACTCGGTGAGCGGTGCACTGTTCCTGCTCTGCTGCGCCGGCGTCGCCTACCTCGCGCTGGCGGCCCCGACTCGCCCGCGCCTGACGCAACTGTGTTTCCTGGTGGTGGCCACGTTCCTGCTGACCAACAAGGTGTGGAGTCCCCAGTACTCGCTGTGGCTGGTGCCGCTGGCTGTGCTGGCACTCCCGCGCTGGCGCCTGCTGCTCGGCTGGATGATCATCGACGCGCTGGTCTGGGCGCCGCGGATGTTCTACTACCTCGGCATCGACAACAAGGGCCTGCCGGAGAGCTGGTTCCTCGGCACCGTGGTAGTCCGCGACCTCGCAGTAATCGCTCTGTGCGTGCTGGTGGTGCGGGAGATCTACCGGCCGTCGGAGGATCTCGTCCGTGCCGACGGTGTGGACGATCCCGCCGGCGGTGTACTCGACAAGGCCCCTGATGTCGTCGTGCTCAGGCGCCCTGCCCCGGTGTCCTGACGGGCTGACAGGAAGACCACGAACAGGCAGGCGAGCAGCGCCGCGCGTCCCCACACCCCGACCACCACGGCCTGCGCGGCGAACCCGTCGTGGATCATCCCGCCGCCCTCGGCGAGCGCGCCGTACCAGCGGAAGATTCCGATCCCCATCGCGAGATCGGCCAGCAGGTAGGCCACCACCCAGCCCCAGGGGATCCGCACCAGGACGAACATCGGCAGCAGCCAGAGCGTGTACTGCGGCGAATGCACCTTGTGCAGCAGCAGGAACGCACACAGTGCGGCCGCGCACACCGGCAGCAGGGGGTAGCTGCCTTCGATCCGGTAGCGCCGCCAGCCGAGCCAGTAGGCCAGTGCCACCGCAGCCAGTACCAGCAGAGGTGAGGCCACATCGGCGAACGACTGGAACGCCACGTCGTCGTCGAAGAAGGGCCGCACGCCCCAGTACCAGACGGAGTTCGTCGTCGCATCGACCGCACGCCGTCCCTGGAACTCGAACGATGCCCACCAGCCGTCGAACCCCAGCAGCGCGAACGGCAGGTTCACGGCGATGGCCGTCCCGCCTGCGATTCCCACCACCCGCAGCGCACCGCGGACGTCGCGGCCGCCCGCGGTGAGCACGTACAGCGCCAGCGGCACCACGAAAAGGCCCGGGTACAGCTTCGCGGCGGCACCGATGCCCAGCAGCACCGCCGCCCAGCCCGCACGTCTGTGCAGCGAGCCTCTGCCCTGGTAGACGACGAAGAACGCCGCCACCGAGAACAGCACAGCTGGCAGGTCCCAGTTGTGGAAGGCGTACAGCACCAGCGGTGGGCCGACCGCCCACAGCAGCGCCCGCCACCCGGCGAGCCTGCCCAAAAGCCAGGCGGTGAGCACCCCGAACGGTGCGAGCAGCAGCGCCGAATAGAGCAGGAACTCGGCGTCGTTGTTCGCGAACAGCCCACCCGCCCACACGATCAGCCCGGTGACCACCGGATATTCCAGCGTTCCTCCCACGAGCTGGTCGCCGTCGAGGCCGCCGTGCACGTAGGGGAACGTGTGCTGATCGATGTCGCGACCGAGCCAGAGGAACTGGATGTCGGAGTAGCAGACGTCGGTGAAGTTCCGTTCGGCGTAATCCGGGGTGCTGCGGCCCGCGTCGTCGAACTCCGGCCCCGCGCAGCGGAACTTGTTGGCCAGCCCGAACGCGAGCGTGACCCCGCACAGCAGGACCACCAGGGCCAGCTGCGCGGAGCGCGGGCGCGGCAAGCTACCCAAGTCCCTGCAGGAACTCGATGTCCGCGACCTGTCCCTCAGCGGGAGTCTCCACGATGACGGGAGCGCCCGCGGCTTTGGCGATCTCGGCCAGCTGGGCAGGGTCGATGGTGCCGTCGCCACCAACGACATTGGCGTGCCGGTCGCGCTGCGAACCGAACTCGTCCCGCGAGTTGTTCAGATGCACCAGGTCGATTCGCCCGGTGACGGCCAGCACGCGGTCCACCACGCCGTCGAGCTCCCACCCCGCCGCGTAGGCGTGACAGGTGTCCAGACAGAACCCGGGGCCGAACTCGGCGACCGCATCCCACAGCCTGGCGAGCATGTCGAGATCGCGGGCCATCGCGTTCTCGCCGCCCGCGGTGTTCTCGATGAGCAGCGGGACACCGAAGCCGCCCTGCTCGGCCTGCCGCTCGAAGAGCTTGCGCCAGTTGGCGATGCCCTCGGCGGGATCCTCGCCCTTGCGCACGTGACCGCCGTGCACGACCAGCCCCCTGGCACCGACCTCGGCAGCACCGGCCGCATGCTGTGCGACGGTCTTACGGGACGGGATCCGGATGCGGTTGTTCAGCGAAGCCACGTTCAGCACATACGGCGAGTGGATGTACACCGCGACGCCCGCGGGGCCGAACTCGTCGGCCTGCGGATGCCGTTGCGGTTTCTTCCAGTCCTGCGGGTCGGAAAGAAAGAACTGCACCACACCTGCACCGACCTCGCGGGCGGCGGCCAATGGGTCGTCGTCGCGGACATGAGCGCCGATCAGCATTGGACGAGGGTAACGATGCACACCGGGCCCAATCGAGTACCGTGACGCCAGTCCTACGAATTTCACCGTGGCCATACACACAGCGTGAAGGCGAGGAGATCATGGGGACTGGGGCCCAGCGGTACATCGCCCGGCTCGGCGTGGCCGGAATCGCCCTCACCGCGACCGCGCTGCTGGCGCTGCCCGGCACCGCTACCGCCGCTCCCGTGGTCGCCGGCAGCTGCGACGCCACACTGGAAGGCGCCGACGGCGCGCCACTCACCCTCGACCTCGGTGCCGCGCTGAACGCGCCGGGAGTGCTCGGCGTCGGGCTCGGGTCAGGCTCCGACGCGGCACTGTCCCTGCCGGTGAAGGATCTTCTCGACGGCCTCGGTGTGAGCCGGGCCGAGCCCGTGGCGGCCACGCTCGGCGAGGTCTGCGCGACCGGTCAGAACGCGGTCAACGCGCTCACCGCCCCTGTGCAGGGCGTGCTTCCCGAGCCGCCGAGCCCGGCCGACCCCGCACCGCCCTCTGAGGAGCCGGAGAGCCCTGGCCAACCTGCACCTGTTGCGCCGGCACCGGAGGACCCCGCGCCCGTGACGCCCGGCGCAGGCGGCACCGGTGTCGGCAGCACTGCGCTGCCGGTGCCACCGGCCGGCACCAACGGCGACGTCCCGATCCAGTCGGCCACGACAGGCGAGGACGACGCCGCCGCGGCAGTGGCCGCCATCCAACCGGTCGCGCCGAGGGTGGCCCCTGACCTCAGCCAGCCCGATGCGGCCCGCGCACCGGAGGTAACCGCCCGCGAGTCCGGCACCGCGCAGGCGCTGCCCACCGCAGGCACACCCGATCGGCTCCCGATGCTGCTGGCCGTGGCGGCGCTCGTGCTCGTGGCCGCCGCGCTCGTCCGTACCTGGATCCGCGGCCGCGCGGAATAGGAGCACCCGCGTCACGCGGGCTCCGCTGCTTCGTTAGGTAGGTGGGAAGCGGACGACCACGCACAGCGCACGCGCGTATCTTGTGCGTTGACGGATCGTTGTTTCCTGACACTTGGCCAACGCGGAGGGACAGCTGCTGTGCGGACCACGCCGACTGCTCTGGCGAGGATGACCCGGAAGGTGCTCACCACGACGGCGGTGGTCGCGGCTGTGGCCGGCCTCGGCGTGCTGGCGCAGGGCACCGCGGCCGCGAGTGTCGCGGAACCGCAATCGTGCAACGCCGCCGTCACCGGTCAGATCGGCGAGCAGGTCACCCTCGACGGCACAGCGGTCAAGGAACTGGTCCGCACTGGAGCGCGGGAGGCCAAGACGGTCTTCCTGCTCCACGACCTGACGATCTGGCCCGACCACGTAGCGAACGAGATCGCCAAGAAGCAGCTCATCGTGGGCAGCGTGCCCGATGCGCAGAGCGGCACCGTCAACGGTGAGGTGATCGGCGCCGCCGTCCGCGACGCCCTGCGCGGCAGCGCCGGGCTCGGCGCGCTACCCGCCACCCAGGAGAGCACTCTCACCAGCATCGCGAACACGGTGGCCGGCAACTGCGGGCTGTCGCTGTTCGCCTCGAACTACGTAGCCCCCACGACGCCGAAGAGCGAACAGCCCCCGGCCGACCCCAGCACGCCCCAAGGCACTCCGGCCGCCCCGACCACCCAGCCCGGCCCCGCCACCGGACTGGGCAGCGGCTCACTCGAGGGCACCGGCCTGACCACCGTGCCACCGCGCGACTACAGCGGCATCCCGACCGCCAGCGCGCCCAGCGCGGGCCTCGGCGTCCCGCCCAGCCTGCGCTACCCGCCGTCGAACGGGGTGCCCGGTTCACCCGAGCTCGGCGTTCTCGGCGCCGACGGTGGCCAGGACTCCCGCGAGAAGGCCACTGACGTGCGCACCGCGGGCAACGCCGACGCGCTGGCCACGCCTGCCTCGACGAGCCAGGTACAGCTGCCGATGCTGCTGGCCGTGGTCGTGCTCGCGGCCGTTACGGCCGCGCTCGTGCGCACCTGGGTCCTGCGCCGGGTCGCCTGAGGGGCGTTCACCAGGCGCCGTTAGACTGCGTCGACAACCCTCCTGTCACGGAACGTCCGTGACCGCCAAGCCCATAGGAGGTGAGTGGTTGTGTCACGCCATTACGAGGTAATGGTCATCCTCGATCCCTCGCTCGACGAGCGCACGGTCGCCCCCACGCTGGACAACTTCCTCAACGTGATCCGCACCTCGGGCGGCAGCGTGGAGAAGGTCGACGTCTGGGGCCGTCGCCGGCTCGCCTACGAGATCAACAAGAACGCCGAGGGCATCTACGCCCTGCTCGACCTGCACTCCGAGCCGGACGCCGTCAAGGAGCTCGACCGTCAGCTGTCGCTGCAGGAGACCGTGCTGCGCACCAAGGTCATCCGGCAGCAGCCCCCGCGCGGCGCCAAGGCCGCGGCGAAGATCGCCGCGAAGGCCTGAGGCAGGTAGCCATGGCCGGAGACACCGTCATCACAGTGGTCGGCAATCTGACCGCCGACCCGGAGCTCCGCTTCACGCCGTCGGGTGCGGCAGTTGCGAACTTCACGGTCGCGTCCACGCCGCGCACCTTCGACCGCCAGTCCGGTGAGTGGAAGGACGGCGAGGCCCTGTTCCTGCGCTGCAACATCTGGCGGCAGGCGGCGGAGAACGTCGCCGAGACGCTGACCAGGGGCGCGCGGGTGATCGTGCAGGGCAGGCTCAAGCAGCGTTCGTTCGAGACCAAAGAGGGCGAGAAGCGGACCGTCGTCGAGCTCGAGGTCGAGGAGATCGGCCCGTCGCTTCGCTACGCCACCGCCAAGATCAACAAGGTGAGCCGCGGCAGCGGCGGAGGCGGATTCGGTGGTGGCTCGGGTGCCCCCGCCGACGACCCGTGGGGTTCCGCGCCACCGGCGAGTGGCGGCGGCTTCTCCGACGAGCCGCCCTTCTAAACCAACCACGACACAGTTCCTCAGGAGTACACAGTGGCGAAGCCACCCATTCGTAAGCCCAAGAAGAAGGTCTGCGTGTTCTGCAAGGCCGAGAAGAAGGGCCACCCCGAGTACATCGACTACAAGGACACCAACCTGCTGCGGAAGTACATCTCCGACCGCGGCAAGATCCGTGCCCGCCGGGTGACCGGCAACTGCAGCCAGCACCAGCGCGACATCGCCATCGCGGTCAAGAACTCCCGCGAGATGGCGCTGCTGCCCTACACCTCGACCGCTCGCTGAGAAGGGAGTCAGACATGGCGAAGATCATCCTGACGACCGACGTGGCGAACCTCGGTGGCCCCGGCGACATCGTCGAGGTCAAGGACGGCTACGCGCGCAACTACCTGCTGCCTCGCGGTTACGCCATCACGGCGACCAAGGGTGCGGAGAAGAACGTCCAGACCATCCGCCGGGCGCAGGAGAGCCGTCGCATCCGCGACCTCGACCACGCCAAGGAGATCAAGGCCACCATCGAGGGGCTCGGCACGATCGAGCTCGCCGGGAAGGCCGCCGAGGGCTCGAAGCGGCTCTTCGGCTCGATCACCACGGCCGACATCGTCGGTGCGATCAAGGCGGCAGGCGGGCCGCTGCTCGACAAGCGCATCATCGAGCTCGGCGAGCACATCAAGACCGTCGGCAAGCACACCGTGAACGCCCGCCTGCACCCGCAGGTGATCGCGGACGTGCGCCTCGAGGTCACGGCCAAGTAGTCAAGGCCGCATCAGTGGCGGGATCCCGGAAGGGGTCCCGCCACTGGCGTCTTCTCGTGGGAACTCGCACCAGGCCGCACACGTCCGAGTGAACGGGCGTCGCCGGCAAACGACCGCTTGACGAGCACTCGGCGCGCTGAGGAAACTTGATCTCGCTTTGCGGGCGAAGGGGGATGAGCAGGCGATGCTCGATCCAGGTGGTGGCGTTGGGGCAGTGGGCGGCGCCGTCGGCAGCGTCGTGATGATGGCCGCCCCGTCGGTGATGGGTGCTCCGCCACCGCCCCAGGGCGGCGGCTTCAAGTTCAAGGCTGAGGAGCTGGAACGGGTCATCCAGCAGTGGGAAGACCTGCGCGACGCACTCATGACCGATGAGGCGGACGCGGTGCGGATGGCTCACTTGCGGGCACCCGGTCGGGAATTCGCCAGCAGCGACTTCGCGGACCAGGCCAACCCGTCCGGCAAGGCCTTCCTGGTCGCCAACCGGCGTATGCAGGAGTACGTCACGGCCTACATCGACGCGCTGCGCACAGCCAAGCAACGCATCAGCACCCGTGAGGAGCAGTCGCAGAGCGACATCGCACAGGCAGGTGAACAGCCGACATGAGCCTGCGCCCCCGAGCAGTCCTCGCCCTCGCCGCACTGTCCGCTGCCACGCTGACCGCCTGCGGTACCGACACCGAGGCAGGCCAGGCGGCACCGGCCAGCAGTGCCTCGTCGGCCAGCACCGGCGCACCGTCCAGCTCGGCCGAGCAAGCCGGTCCGTCCGTCACCAACCCACTCGACGCGACCGCGCTCGTCACCGCGCCGTGCGACGCCCTCTCGGCCACCGACCTGGACCGGCTCGGATTGGGCGAGGGACGCGAACGTTCGACCTCCGGTGGTGTCGACGCGACCGCCTGCAGCTGGCAGTACGCCACGGAGAGCGGGAACCGCATCGACCTGTCCGTGGTGACCGAGAACGCCAACGGGCTTTCCGCGATCTACGAGCAGCGGGAGACCAACGACTACTTCGAAGAGACCGAGATCGGCGGCTACCCGGCGGTCTACACCTCGACCCTCGACAACCGCAGCGATGGCGGCTGTGGGCTGTGGGTCGGGTTGAACGACGAGGTGACGCTCCTCGTTCTGACCAACCTGAACTACGGGCCGGAGGTCAGTGATCCGTGCCCGGTCGCCGACCAGGTGGCCCAAGCCACCATCGCCACACTGGGGGGTTGATGCGCCATGGTGCTCTTCCTTGTTCCGATCGTCGCTGGTGCCGCGGCCTACAGTGCGGCGACGCAGGAGGAAGCGGGAAGCTACTCCTCCGGTGACGGCAGCCGCAGCGTTGACGCCTACCAGATCTGGGAGCAGATCACGACCGGCCCCGGCGCCGGTTCGATCATCGACGGGCAGGACTCTGCGGGACGGCTGCAGCGGGTCTACGCGGGCCGGGTCCAGCAGATCGAAGAGCTGAGCAGGCTCATGGACGAGGCCTGGCAGGGCGACGCCGCCGATGCGGCCAGCGCAGGCGCGCATCCACTCCGGCAGTGGATGGAGGATTCCGGTACCAAGCTGCGGGAGAGCGACCGCTACCTCGGCGAGCAGGGTTCGGCATTCCAGACCGTGCACTCGAAGGTCCAGCCCATTCCGCGGCAACCACCGGAAAGCGGCTTCCTCAACGACATCACGCCGTGGGAGACCGACACAGACCGCGCCATCAGGGACTACAACACCAAGGCACAGGCCAACGTCGACGCGTTCAACGAGTACTACCTGGCGAGCTCCGACAACGCCAGCAACCTGCCCGTCTACAACGCACTCGACGGTCAGATCGGCGAGGTCGACATCGACGACGACGGGGGCGGCGTGCGTCCGCCGGGCAAGAAGCCCGGCGATGGGGATGAGACCGGTGGTGGCGACCGAACGGGCGGCGACCGGACCGGCGGGGACGACCCCGGCGGAAGCGTCCGGCCTGGCGTCCGGCCTGGCGTCCGGCCTGACATCGGTGGCCTCGACCGTCCCCCCGGCGGCACCCCCGATGACTCGATCCGGCTCCCCGAACAGGGCGACAACCAACGGCGAACGGGCTACGACCCTCCGGACTACACCCGGCCCACCTGGGACGACCGCACCGGGACCTCCGGCTACGACCCGGGGAAGGTTTCGACGGGCGACTACTCGACCGGCAGGTACGGCCCCGGTGGTCTGAACGGCATCGGATCGGGCGGCGGTTCGAACTCGGGCTCCGGCGGTTTCGGTGGCGTCGGCGGTATCGGCGGCTTCGGTCCCGGTGGCGGTGGCGGTGGGTCCTACAGCGGCAGCGGTGTAGGCGGTGCGGGCGCGTCCGGCGCGGGTTCCGGGTCCAACCCCGCGCCCGGCGCCACCTCCGGTGCGGGCCGCGCCATGGGCGGCGCAGCCATGGGTGGTGCCGCGGCGGCCGGCGCGGCTGGGGCGCGCGGCGCGGCGGGCATGCCGATGGGCGGCATGGGTGCGGGTGGCGGTCGCGGTAAGGGCTCCGACGACGAGGAGCACCAGTCCAAGTACCTCATCCAGGAGGATGGCGACTCGCTGTTCGGTTCCGACGAGCTGACCGCCCCGCCGGTGATCGGCGAGTAGGCACTCCCGCTGCACAAGAGAAGAGGGACCACGGTGCTGGACCAGCAGGTGACCTTGACGACGGGCACGCTGCTCAACCTGATCCGCCGTCGCGGCGCCGAGCCGCACACCGTGCTCGCGAGCGCGCCGATCTGGGAGGACGATCGCGCACAGCGTGCTGCGGCGGAGCGGGCCAACCAGGAGCTGCAGGGCTACGGGCTGTACGCGCGCGGCGGGGTTCACCCCGGGCTGCAGGCGACCGTCGAGGCGGTCGCGCGGCCTGCGCTGGAGTACTTCGCCTGGATCAACGGCGGCTACGACGGCCAGGCCCTGAACTACACCGTGCTCGCCGGTGTCGCGGGCAACGAGGCCTTCGTGCTCGCCCGCAACACCGACCACGAAGGGGTCGTACTGGCCTCGTTGCGCCCGCAGGAGCTGCTGGAGAACTTCGTCGCGCAGCTTCCGGTGCTCGGGCCGGGCCGTGGCCAGCCGCTGCGTGTGCCCAAGACCCAGGTGGTCGGCGACCGTCGCCGCTCGGATGCCTACGACGAGGGCGGCGGCGTGCTGCGCGGAGGGTCCCCGAGCGCGGCCGCGGCGGAGGCCGACGAGCTGCGCCGGGTCCTCGGCCTGCGCCGGCTCGGCGGCGGCAGCCTGTACGTGGCGGCGCGCAGCCGCAGCGGCAGGCGGGAGCGCGTCCAGCGGCCGCTGAACTACATCGACACGAGCGAGGGCCGCTGGCTGACCGAGGAGGTACCGGGCGCGGGCGAATCCATGATCGCCTGCACACCGGCGACCCCGCAGCTCATCGCCGACCGGTTACGAACTGCCCAGAACAGGCTTCCAGTCGCGTGATCCCGGCCCACCGTTCAGCCCAACGGGTGGGCACTCCACGCTCAGTAGCTCTCATCCACAGGTGCCACGTCGCCTGGTGACAAGCACCATTGGCGACACGCCGAAACCGAAGATCGACGCGACACGCCGCAGCGGCTAAAACAAAGTACTCCACACCGGAAGCACAGGGCCTGACCAGGGACTTTCATGAAGTCGACCACAACCATCCCCAGGTTTTCCACAGGGCTCGGCCCACCTGTGATTGATTGCGCCAATTCATCCACAGGTAGTGCACAGGCCGGTCCCCAACCCGAATTGCGCTGCTCCGTCCGAGCGATCTAGCGTGCTCCGGCGGCAGTGTCGCCGGATCCGATATAGTCGAACACATGTTCGACGTCTGACCTCAGGAGGTGCCAGCACCGGTGGCGATCACCGACGACCGCAGTCCCGCTTTGGCCACGCCCGAGCACGGCGGGTTCGATCGTCAGCCGCCACAGGACATCGCGGCGGAACAGTCCGTGCTGGGCGGCATGCTGCTGTCGAAGGACGCGATCGCCGATGTCGTCGAGGTGCTGCGCCCCGGGGACTTCTACCGCCCCGCGCACCAGGCCGTCTACGACTGCGTCCTGGACCTCTACGGTCGCGGGGAGCCCGCGGACCCGATCACCGTGTCGGCCGAGCTGGAGCGGCGCGGCGAGCTGAACCGGGTGGGCGGCGCCCCGTACCTGCACACCCTGATCGCCACGGTGCCGACAGCCGCGAACGCGGGCTACTACGCACAGATCGTCGCCGAGAAGGCCATCCTGCGCAGGCTGGTCGAAGCCGGCACGCGGATCGTGCAGTACGGCTATGGCGCGGACGGCACCGACGGCGGTGACGTCAACGAGGTCGTCGACCGTGCGCAGGCCGCGATCTACGAGGTCACCGAGCGGCGCACCAGCGAGGACTACGTCGCGCTGGAGGAGCTGCTCCAGCCCACCATGGACGAGATCGACGCGATCGCGTCCCGCGGCGGTACCTCGCAGGGCATCCCGACCGGTTTCACCGACCTCGACGAGGTCACCAATGGGCTGCACCCCGGCCAGATGATCATCGTCGCCGCTCGGCCTGGTGTCGGGAAGGCACTGGCACTGGACACGCCGCTGCCTACGCCGACGGGCTGGATCACCATGGCTGAGGTTGCTCCCGGCGACCAGCTGATCGGCGCCGACGGCAAGCCGACGACGGTGGTAGCAGCGACCGAAGTGATGCACGATCGCCCCTGCTACGAGGTTGAGTTCTCCGACGGTTCCGTGCTCATCGCGGACGCGGAGCACCAATGGCTGACCGAAACCCGCGCCTCCCGCCGTGCCCGGAATGGCCGCGCCGAAGTGCGGACCACCGAAGAGATCGCGGCCACGCTGCGGTGCGACACCGCCGACCAGCGGATCAATCATTCCGTGCGGGCCGCTAGTGCGATCGACCTGCCGGAACAGGTTCTGCCGTTGCACCCTTACGCGCTGGGGGCCTGGTTGGGCGATGACCATTCCAGCGGTGCCCGCTTCACCACGACCGATCCCGAGATCATCTGCTACCTCGAAGGGGACGCCGGACTGGCGGTGCGGTCGTACGGCAACAGCCTGTACGAGCTGTGGCTTCCCGCGCCCGAACCTGCACCCACCTGCCCGGATTGCGGCCAACCTTCGACCGGGTTCCAGCTGTGCCAGTCCTGCCGCGATGGACAGGGATCGGTGCAGGCCATTCTCCGTTCGCTCGGTGTCCTGGGTGACAAGCACATTCCGCTCGACTACCTACGCGGTTCGATCGCGCAACGGCGTGCGCTGCTTGCCGGGCTACTCGACATGGACGGCGCTGTCTCCAGCTCCGGTTCAGTGCAGTTCACGGTGACCAACCGCCGACTGGCCGAGGACACCCACGAGCTCGTCGTGAGCCTCGGTTACCGCTGCTCGATGACCACGAACCGGGTCAGGGGACGCAGCGAACACACCTCCACCGCGTACACCCTGAATTTCACCACCGAGGACCGGGTGTTCCGACTGCAGCGGAAACATCTGACCCACAAGGAGCGGCTCGCCGGCCGCCTCTGCAGCCCGCCCGTGCGCTACATAGTTGATGTGCGAGCGGTGGCCAGCGTGCCGGTCCGATGCGTCGAAGTGGCCGCCGCAGACCATCTCTACCTCGCGGGCCGGTCGATGATCCCAACGCACAACTCGACCCTGGGGCTGGACTTCGCACGGTCGTGCTCGGTCCGGCACGGCATGACCAGCGTCATCTTCTCGCTCGAAATGAGCCGGACCGAGATCGTCATGCGCATGCTGTCGGCCGAGGCGCGAATCCGGCTGGCCGACATGCGAGGTGGGCGGATGTCCGATGACGACTGGACCCGGCTCGCGAGGCGGATGAGCGAGATCAGCGAGGCACCGCTGTTCGTGGACGACTCGCCGAACCTGACCATGATGGAGATCCGCGCGAAAGCGCGGCGGCTCAAGCAGCGCAACGACCTCAAGCTGGTCGTGCTCGACTACCTGCAGCTGATGACCTCGGGGAAGCGAGTGGAGTCGCGGCAGCAGGAAGTGTCGGAGTTCTCCCGGCACCTGAAGCTGCTGGCCAAGGAGCTCGAAGTCCCGGTGATCGCGATCAGCCAGCTGAACCGTGGCCCCGAACAGCGCACCGACAAGCGGCCCATGCTGGCCGACCTGCGTGAGTCCGGTTCGCTGGAGCAGGACGCCGACATGGTGCTGCTCATCCACCGACCGGATGCGTGGGAGCGGGACGACCCGCGGGCGGGCGAGGCCGACCTGATCCTCGCCAAGCACCGCGCCGGCCCCACCAGCACGATCAGCGTGGCCCACCAGCTGCACTACAGCCGTTTCACCGACCTCGCGCACGAGTAGCCCCCCGCCGGGAATACGGCACATCGGCGGGACGTCATATAGGTTACTGGTTGAAGATTCAACATTGGAGTCGCGATGACCGCTCCCGCCGACCGGATGCCTGTGCTCTACCTCAGCCACGGTGCACCCCCGCTCGCCGACGACGCGCTCTGGACGCGCCAGCTCGCCGGCTGGTCCGCCGACCTGGCGAAGCCGGCCGCGATCCTGGTGATCTCCGCGCACTGGGAGGAGGCCCCGCTCACCATCGGCGCCACCACGACAGTGCCGCTCGTGTACGACTTCTGGGGTTTTCCCGAGCACTACTACCAGGTGCGCTACGGCGCGCCCGGTGCCCCTGAGCTGGCGGCGAAGGTGCGCAAGCTCCTGCACAGCAGCCGGACGCCGGTGCACGACGCACCCGAGCGTGGCCTCGACCACGGCGCCTACGTGCCACTCGTCGAGATGTTCCCGAACGCCGACGTGCCGGTACTGCAGATCTCCATGCCGTCGCTCGATCCACAGGAGTTGTTCGGGCTCGGGCGCAGGCTCGCGCCGCTGCGCGACGAAGGCGTGCTGATCATCGGTAGCGGCTTTTTCACCCATAACCTGCACGAAATGCGTGCGGTCGACGGGCCGGACGGCGCACCGCCTGCCTGGTCCGCGGAGTTCGACCACTGGGGCGAGCAGGTGCTCAGTACAGGTGACATCGACGCCGTGCTCGACTTCCAGCACAAGGCACCGGCCGCGCAGCTCGCCCACCCGCGCACCGAGCACTTCGCGCCGCTGTTCGTCTCGCTCGGCGCGGCCGACGGTGTGGCCACACCGCGCACGGTGATCGACGGCTACTGGTACGGGCTCGCCAAGCGGTCCATTCAGCTGGGCTGACCCGCGGACGAAAAAGGCCGGGCCCGGGAGACCACGCTGTCTCCCGGGCCCGGCCCGGCTATTACCTCAGTACGACGTCAGCGGTTCAGACACCGACCGGCTTGATGTCGACACCGTCGAGCACACCCTGGAACACACCCGACGCGGAGTCCAGCGTGGGCAGGTCCGCCTGCGGGGCCAGCGAGCCTGCGTCGAGCGTCGGCAGTGCGGCGTTCGGCAGCTCGGGGGCACCCAGCTCCGGCAGCGCGGGCAGCGCGGGCGCACCCGGGACGGTCGGCAGACCGGCCAGCTCCGGCAGTGCCGGCAGCTCCGGCGTACCCGGGACGGTCGGCAGGTCGGCGCGGCTCGCACCGGTCGGCAGGGCCGAGACCGCGGGCAGCGTCCTCGGAAGTGCCGGCAGCTCGGTCGCGGGCAGCTCGGCACCCGAGATCGGCAGGTTGATCTGCGGCTCCTGGTCGGCCACCGAGACGTCGGTGACGTTGCTGGTCGTGGAGGACACGACCGCCAGCAGGCCCAGCGGGATGTCGTAGACCTGGACGAGCGCGCCCAGCGGCAGCTGTCCGTCCACACCCGACAGTGCGTTCGTCGGCCCGGCCGTGGTGGTCTCGCCACCGGTCTCGCCGGTCAGGTTGTTGTCAGCCACCGCGTGCGCGACACCGCCGACCGAAGCAGCGAGGCCGAACACCTGCGGAACCGCGGCAACCGGGACATCCACGATGTCGCCGGACAGCGCGCCACCGACACCCGAGGTCTCGATGTCGCCGCCCGAGGTGACCTCGGTGGTGTTGAGGCCCTCGCCGGTCGCCACCGCGGTCAGGGTGGCGGCGGAGCCGAACACCTGCGCGATGGGCAGCGCCTCGGCGCTGATCACGTTGCCTGCGATGGAGCCACCGTCACCGTTGGAGCTGGCGTCGCCACCGGCCTCCGACACGACGTCGTTGGTCGACTCGCCCGACACGACACCGACCCAGCTCGCGCCGAGGCCGAACACACCGCCGGCCGCGCCGACCGGAGCCTGGATGATGTTGCCGGCCACCGAGCCGCCCTCACCCGTGGTGCTGGCGTCGCCGCCTGCCACCGAGTCGGTGAGGTTCTCGCTCGTGCCACCCGCATTGCCGATCCAGCTGCCACCGATGCCGTGGACCTGGAGGGGCAGCGACACCGGAACGAAGCCGATGTTGCCTGCGCCGGTGCCCTTCTTGCCGTTGGCGTGGACGTTGTCGCCAGCCTCGGAGATCGTGTCGGCCGTGGCCTCACCGAAGCCGTTGCCGATCCACGTGCCGCCGATGCCGAACACCTGAGCCGGAAGCGAGACCGGGACGGACACGAGGTTCGCGGCAACGAAACCGTTGTCGTCCTCGGTGTTGCCGCCGCCACCGGCCTTGACGACCTTGGTCTCCTGAGCGGAGCCGCGGCCCTGGCCGATCCAGCTGCCGCCGATGCCGAACACCTCGGCCGGCACAGCCAGCGGGACCTGCACGAGGTTGCCCGAACCGGCCGAGTCGTTGCCGCGGGTGCCGTTGTAGCCACCGGCGTCGACGGTCTTGTCCTCGGTCGCGTTGCCCGAGGCGTTGCCGATCCAGGTGCCGCCGATGCCGAAGGCCTCGACGGTGGAGGCGACCTGGCCGGTCACCGTGTTGCCGGAGACCACAGAGCCGTCACCGTTGGAGAAGGTGCCGTCGCCCGCGAAGGCGCTCGTGGTGTTCTCGTGGCCCTTGGCGTGCGCGTTGCCGATCCAGGTGCCACCGACGCCGAACACCTCGACCGGCAGCGCGACGGGCAGGTCGGCGATGTTGCCGGAGGCCGCAGCGTCCTCGCCGCTCGTGCTGGAGAACCCACCGGCCTTCATCTCGGCGGCCGAGCTGGTGCCGGCCGACGCGCGCTCGTCGGTGTCGCCGGTCACCGAGTTGCCGACCCACGCGGCCGCGGTGCCGGTCACCGACGCGAGCAGCGCGCCCTGCGGCTGCGCGACGTTGCCCGAGAGGAACGAGGCGTCGCCGTCGGTCTGGATGTAGCTCGGGATGTTGTTGATGCCCGGGGTGGTGTCACCCGCGGTGGCCGCGACCTCCGAGGCGCCGTTCGCGTTGGCGTTGCCGCCCCACGACACCGCGTCGTTGGCCACACGGACCGGCAGGGCGATGGGCGCGCCCGCCACGTTGCCCGCGCCGGCGCCCTTGTCACCGCCGGTGACGATGTAGCCACCGGACTCCGCTTCGCTCTGAGCGTCGAAGTCGGTCTCGGCGTTGCCGAGGAACCAGCCGAGGGCGTTGCCCGAAGCCTGGATCGGCGTGGCGAACTGCGGTGCCACGACGTTGCCTGCGAGCCCGCCACCGGTGCCGTCGGTCTCGATGTCGCCCGTGGTGGACGCGCTCTGCGAGGCGCTGCCCGAGGTCTTGCCGCTACCGCCGAGCCCACCGGCGTTGCCGGAGATCTGCACGGGCAGGGCCCAGTTGAGGGCGACGACGTTGCCGGCGAGGCCGCCACCGGCGCCGCTCGTGCTGACGTCGCTGTTGTGGGCGTAGCTCTGCTCGCTGTCGGATTCGACCTCGGCGTCCCCGAGGACACCCACCGCGTTGCCCGTGATCTGGATGGGCACCGCCAGGTTGCCGACGACCTTGTTACCCATCAGCGGGTCGTCGGTCGGCTCCAGGGTGGGCGCGGTCGCCTGGGTGGCGCGCTGCTGCGCCGGTGCCTGCGCCGTGGCGCGGCCGATCATCGAGGTGGCCTCGCTGACCTTGCTCGCGGCCTGGTTCACGCGCATCGTGGCCGGTGCGGTCACCTTCGCGGCGGGAGCCGCGGCGTTGCTCGCGGGCGCGAGCACCTTGTTCGCCAGGTCGGTGACGGGCTTGGTGCTGATCTCACCCTGGTAGCCCGGCAGGTTGACCTGCCCGACCGGGGTGCCGACGGCGTTGTCCGCGATGTCGACGGGGACGCTCACGGTGAGGTCGAGCGGCCCGGCGGGGGTGTCCGGGTCGACCTTCTCGTTGGCAGAAGCGATGCCGGTGCCCAGCATCAGCAAACCACCGGTGACCAGCGCGGTCTGGATTCCGCGCTTCGCCCAGGTCTGCATAGTGAGGTGTTCTCCTTTTCCTTGGTTCCCTTGCGGGGGCTTGATGCGCTCCGTCGTGGCGCGAGGGGAGTGACCGACGGAAGGCGGGCAGGCGAGATGCGTGCCACGCGGGCGGAAAAGCGGGGAACACAAGCTGACGCGCATGCGGGCGCGGGAGACGGCCGCAGGGGTTGCGTCAGCTACCCCGCGGCAGAAATCAGTCTGGCGTCACACCGGGCTGCGAGCCCGGCTGCGTCGGCAGATACCGGACGCCGGAACGGATGGAACCGATCACGGCGTCGTCGAACGCGGCAACGAAACCGGCGGGAACGCCGAACAACGTGCCGTCGAGGTGGGGACCACCGTGCACGCCGGTGGGAGAGGGAATGGACGAGGGAACGACCGGCAGGCGCAACGGCGCTGTCGGTGCGGATTCCTTGTCCTGGTCGACGACCGGAGCGGACGTCTCGGTCTCGACCGGAGCGGAGTGGTCGGCCACCTGCTGCTCGACCGGACCGTCCTGCGCCGCTGCCGGTGCGCTGTGCTCAGGCTGAACCGGCTCCGCCGCAACGGTTTCGTCGGCCTGCAGCCCCGGCTCCTCGACGGGAGCGTCCGACACGGAGTCGTCCGTACCGCCGACAGCGGGCAGCCCACTCAGATCCGGCAGCGGCACCAGCGTGCCGCCCCGCGGCTGCAGCGCGTCCCAGAACTCCTGACCGAGATCGCGGGGGTCCTGGGGCGTGGTCAGCAGCCGGGTGACGGTGTCGACCGTCTCACCGACGGGCCGTACTACCGCGTTCTCCCAGACGTGATCGACCGACCGCTTCACGTCGGCGCCGAGCTTGCCGTCGCCGAACTGGAAGGGCTGTGCCTGCACGTCAACCGGTTCGGCCGCCGCGAGCAGGTCGCGGATCTCCGGCGCGGTGCCGGTGGCCGCGGTGGGCTCCGGCTGTGCCGGGTCGTTGTCCGCCGATGCCGCCGATGCCGACGCTGTGGAGACAGCCCATGCGGCAGCGGTGGCGGCGACGGTGCCGCCTGCCACGAGGAGGGCACGCGAAAGCCACCGGCGGACGCGTCCCGCGCCCTGGGTGGTGATCGCTGCCGTCGTGGCCACAGCTCTCCTGCCGGAAGGTCGTGCTCGGTGTTGGGAGCGATGACGAAGTGTGCTCGAACTGGCACTCATCGCTTGCGTGACACCGAGACTGGCAAAACACAGCGCCGTCGCGCACCTTCAACACGACTGAATGGCACGATCGTGTGAAGAACACTGAGTGTTCGCGGCTCTGACGTTCCGTCATCGTCGGTGGACACAGGGATTCGCCGTATCGCCGAACATTGTTGGTATCGACCGCTACGGTTGGTCCGTGAATCAGAGAACGCCGAAACTTCCGGTGCTGTCGGAAGACCCGGATGTGACCGCATCGGTGCCGCGAGGACTGCGGGTCTGCGCAGCGCTTGCCTGGCGGTTCCTGGTGGTGATCGCGGCGCTGTACGTCGTGGTGGAGATGGTCGGGTACCTCGGGGTCGTCGTGATCCCGGTGTCGATCGCACTCCTGCTCGCCGCGCTGCTCGCGCCGGCCGTGCGCCGCCTGGTCCAGCTGCGGGTTCCGCGCGGGCTGGCCACCGCCGTCGTGATGATCGGCGGGCTCGGCCTCGTCGGCGGCCTACTGACGTTCGTCATCGTCCAGTTCACCGACGGGCTGCCGGCGCTGCAGCAGCAACTGACCGAGAGCCTCAACCAGATCGAGGACTGGCTCATCAACGGCCCGCTGCATCTGCGCGAGACCCAGATCGAGGACGCGGTCAACAGCGCGATCGGGATGATCCAGCAGAACCAGGCCGCGTTAACCTCCAGCGCACTGACCACGGCCGGCACGGTCGGCGAGTTCCTCACCGGTCTCCTGCTCACACTCTTCGTGCTGATCTTCTTCCTGGTCGGCGGCAACGACATCTGGAACTTCCTCATGCGCGGCGTGCCACGGCACGTGCGCACCCGCGCCGACACCGCGGGCCGCAAGGGTTTCGCCTCGCTGGTGAGCTACGTCCGGGCGACAGCGGCGGTCGCCGTCGTCGACGCGGTCGGCATCGGAATCGGACTGTGGATCGTCGGGGTGCCACTGGTGATCCCACTGTCCACACTGGTGTTCCTCGGTGCCTTCATCCCGATCATCGGCGCCGTCGTGACCGGCGCGGTCGCGGTACTGGTCGCGCTCGTCACGAACGGTTTCGTCACCGCGCTCATCGTGCTCGCCATCGTCGTCGGCGTGATGCAGCTCGAGGGCCACGTCCTGCAGCCGCTGCTGCTGGGCCGTGCCGTCAAGCTCCACCCACTGGCCGTGGTCCTCGCCATCACCGTCGGCCTCGTCGCCGCCGGCATCCCCGGCGCGCTGCTGTCCGTGCCACTGCTCGCGGTGCTCAACGCCGGGATCAAGTCGCTGATCAACGATTCCCCGCCCGCGCAAGACGATGTGGACGTCCCGGCCGATGACGGAGCGCGGCCGGAATCCGAGGACTCACCCGAGGAGGTCGGCGAGGGGGCGCCCGAGCCACGATGACGGCGCGGTCGGCCGAGCTGCACGACCCTGCCACACCCGTGTGGTGGGGGACCATCGCGCTGCGCTGGATAACGCTGGCCTTCGCGCTCGGCGCGACAGTGATGCACCACAACGGTTACGTGCGCCCGTGGCTGGCGTGGACGGCCTTCGCGGTCATGGTGGTCTGGTCGTCGGTGACGACGGCCGCCTTCGCACGCGAGTCGCTGCGGACGCGCTGGCTCGTCGTCGCCGACGTCGTGGTGACGTGCACGGTGATGCTCTGGTCGCCGCTCGTGCTGTCCGACACGCAGTACGCCGCAGTGGCACCGCTGACCACGACCGTGTGGGCAGCGGTGGCGCCGGTCACGGCCGGGGCCAGGTTCGGTGCCGTCGGCGGGGTGCTCGGCGGGCTGGTGGTGGCCGTCTCGACCGCGGTTGCCCGGCTCGGGGTCGATCTGGACGTGGCCCGCGACGGCTTGCTGCTCACCGCCAGCGGGCTGCTGATCGGCGTCACCGCAAGCACCGCGCGCCGCTCACAGGCGACGCTGGCACAGGCCATGCGCACCGAGGCGGCGACCGCGGAGCGGGAACGGCTCGCACGGTCCATTCACGACAGTGTGTTGCAGGTGCTCGCCAGGGTTCGCCGGCGTGGCACGGAACTCGGTGGTGAGGCAGCGGAGCTGGCCAGGCTCGCCGGCGAGCAGGAGATCGCGCTGCGGGCACTCGTCACTACGGAACCATCCGGGTCCGCAGGCGAGGACGCGGACCTGCGGGCCGCACTTCAGCTGCTGGCGACCCCGCGCGTGCAGGTGTCCGGGCCGGCTGGGCGGGTAATGCTGCCTGCCGAGGCGGTGACCGAGCTCGTCGCGGCGACAAGCGAGGCACTGTCCAATGTCGAGAAGCATGCCGGTGTCGACGCCAAGGCCTGGGTGCTGCTGGAGGATCTCGGATCGGAGATCGTGCTGACCATCAGGGACGATGGTCCTGGCATCCCGGCAGGCCGGCTGGAAACGGCGGAGGCCGAGGGCAGACTGGGGGTCGCCACGTCGATCCAGGGTCGGGTCAGCGCGCTCGGCGGCACCTGCACGCTGGACACCGCGCCGGGCGCGGGTACGGAATGGGAGATTCGCGTGTCACGACCGCGGCAGCGCAGGAGGGGGAGCCGATGACGGTCTCGGTGATGATCGTCGACGACCATCCGATCTGGCGGGACGGCGTGGCACGGGATCTGGCTGAACGGGGCTTCGACGTCCGTGCCACCGCCGCCGACGGCGATTCGGCCGTACGCATCGCGCGTGCGGTGCGGCCGGATGTGGTGCTGATGGACCTCAACCTCGGCGAGACCTCCGGCGTGGTCGCCACCCGGTCGATCACCAGCGAGCTGCCCGACACCCGCGTACTCGTGCTCTCCGCAAGCGGCGAGCATCACGACGTGCTGGAGGCCGTCAAGGCCGGCGCGTCGGGGTACCTCGTCAAGTCGGCGTCGGTGCACGAACTCGTGGACGCGGTGCAGCGCACGGCCGAGGGCGATCCGGTGTTCACCGCCGGGCTCGCCGGGATGGTGCTCGGCGAGTACCGGCGCATGGCCGACGCGCCGGCCGGTCACGAGCCGCCGCCGCAGCTGACCGACCGGGAGACCGAGGTGCTGCGCCTGGTCGCCAAGGGCCTCACCGCGCGGCAGATCGCCGACCGGCTGGTGATCTCGCACCGCACGGTCGAGAACCATGTGCAGTCCACGCTACGGAAACTGCAGCTGCACAACCGGGTCGAACTGGCCCGTTACGCCATCGAGCACGGACTCGATCGCGACGAGGACTGAACCGGCGCTCTCAGGGACGGTTCCGGGGATTTCCCGGATCTGCCACGCACCCACGATTGCCTACCATCGTTTACGTGGCTGAGGGTGAGACCGACGACGTGCAGACCGATGTGACCGACGAGCGGACGCGGCTGCGAAACCTGCGGGTGTCGGACGCGGAGCGCGAACATGTGGTGGAGCTGCTGCAGAAGGCGATCGGGCGCGGAATGCTCGACCTCGACGAGTTCACCGAGCGCACCGACATCGCGCTGGCAGCGCGCACGCGCGGGGAGCTGAACGCGGTGCTCATCGACCTGCCGGGGCTGGCGCATTCCGACGCGGTGCCGACGGTGGCCGCACCCGCACAGCCCGACGTCGGCGGGTGGACGCCGCAGGCGGGGCGACTGGAGCTCAAGGCACACGGCTCGTCACTCGTGCGCAAGGGCCGCTGGCACGTCCCAGCCGAGCTGCTGGTGCGCAACAAGTACGGCGAGACCAAACTCGACTTCAGCGAGGCCGACGTCACCAGCTCGGTGGTCCACGTGAAGCTGGACGTCAAGTGGAGCGCGGCCACCATGATCATTTCGGAGGAGGCCGCCGTGGATCTCAACGGACTCAGCGAGATCAAGTGGTCCGCGATCGACGACAAGACCAACTCCAACGGCAGGGCGGGCGTGCCACGTTTCGTGGTTACCGGTCGCGTGCACGGCGGTTCGCTGACGGTCCGCTACCCCCGCCGGAGCCTGTTCAGGTAGCGCTCCCCAAGGGCTTTCAGGCTCCGTTGGCGGCGGTTCGGGCTGCGGCGGCTGTGGCAGTGGCGAGCGCCGCCTGCGCGGCACGTTCGCACTCGTCGAGGGTCACCGCCGCGAGGCCGGCACCGACCGCGCGGACCGACCCGCCGTTCATCGACAGGCTCGTCACGCCCAGCCCGGTCAGTACCCGCGCCAGCAACGGATCGGCCGCCGCCTCACCACACACGCCGGCGGGCTTACCGGTGGCCTTCGCGGCCTCGCCGACCATGGCGATCAGCCGCAGCAGGGCCGGCTGCCACGGGTCGTTGAGCTTCGCGACCGCGCCGAGCTGGCGATCGGCGGCGAACGTGTACTGCGCCAGGTCGTTGGTCCCCACGGACACGAAGTCGACGGCGTCAAGGACCTCGCGCGCGCTGAGCGCGGCGGCAGGCACCTCGATCATGACCCCCGCGCCCGCGATGCCCATGGCCCGCACGTGCTCGGCGAACCACGCCGCTTCCTCCGCCGTGGCGATCATCGGCGCCATCACCGACACGTCCGCGCCGGAGTCGGCTGCCGCACCCGCGATGGCCTCGAGCTGCCGGTCGAGCACACCGGTGCGATCGAAGGCCACCCGGACACCACGCACGCCGAGTGCCGGGTTCGGTTCGATCTCCGGATCCAGGAACGCCAGCGGCTTGTCGGCGCCGGCGTCCAGTGTGCGCACGATGACCGGCTTGCCACGGAACGGCTCGAGCACCGCCGTGTAGGCGGCACGCTGCTGTGCCACCGACGGCTCGTCGTCGGCATCGAGGTAACAGAATTCGGTGCGGAACAGCCCGACGCCTTCGGCGCCCGCCTCCGCGGCGGCGCGCGCGTCGGCCGGGGCGCCGACGTTGGCCAGCACCTTGACCCGGTGACCGTCGGCGGTCTCGCCGCGGCCGTTCCATTCCGCGGGACCGGCAGCGGTCGCGGCCACCACGGGAGCACCCACGTCGACGGCCTCTATCGCGCCGGTGCCACCGTCCACCGAGATCGCCTTCGCGTCGAACGCGAGCACGCCACGTGCGGCAACGACGGCGGGGATGCCGAGCGAGCGGGCAAGGATGGCCGTGTGACTGGTGGGCCCGCCCTCCTCCGTCACCAGCGCGAGCACCTTGGCGGGGTCGAGCCCGGCGGTGTCGGCAGGGGCGAGGTCGCGTGCGACGAGCACGCTCGGCGCGGTCAGCTCCGGAACTCCTGGCGGCGCGATGCCGAGCAGTTCGGCGATGATCCGATCCCGCACGTCCTCGATGTCACGTACCCGTTCGGCCATGTAGCCGCCCGCGTTCGCGAGCGCGTGGGCGAAGTTGTTCGCGGCCTCGTAGACGGCCCGCGCGGCGGGGATCCGCTGCGCGGTGACCAGTTGCTCGGCCTGGCTCACCAGTGCGGGATCGGCCGCCATGGCCGCCGTGGTCGTCAGGATCGCGGCGGCGTCGCCGGTCGCGGGAGCGGCCATGGCCTCCAGCCTGCTCGCCACAGCCTGCGCAGCCGGTGCGATGCGTGCCGCCTCGGCATACGGGTCGTCCGGGCCGGGACTGCCGGCTGGCTCGCTGATCGACTCGGTGACCTTGATGACGGGCCCGCTCGCGCGGCCGGGGCTCACGCCCACTCCCGACAGCTGTGCGTCAGACATGTTCCTCCAATGGAAAGCCCGCCTGGCTCACTGTAGTTCGGCCGCGGTCGGATAGGAGGGCTGGGCGCCGCGGCGGGTGACCGAGAACGCGGCGACCTCGACCGCCTGGCGCGCGGCGTCCACGAGGCCGGAGCCCGCGGCGAGCGCCGTGACGAGTGCGCCCGCGAAGGCATCGCCTGCGCCGGTCGTGTCGACGGCCTCGACCTCAGGCGAGGCGACGTGGGTGCATCCCTCGGCGGTGACGACGACAGCGCCGAGTGCGCCGCGGGTGACCACCGCCGAGCGCGGGCCGAGGCTCAGCAGCTGGGCTGGGTCGGCCGAGTCGGCGCCGAGCAGCCAGGCCGCCTCGTGCTCGTTGACGAGCAGCACGTCCAGTGCCGCGAGCGTGGCAGGGCCGACCTTGGCCACCGGCGAGAGATTGAGCACGGTACGTACGCCCGCAGCGGCGGCGGCTGCGATGGCGTGTTCCACCGTCGGCAGCGGAATCTCCAGTGAGGCGACGAGTACGCCGGCACCGGGCAGCGCGCGGCCGACGTCGGCTGGATCGAGCGCGCGGTTGGCGCCGGGGGAGACGAGGATCGAGTTCTCACCGTCGGGGGTCACCGTGATGTAGGCGACACCGGTCGGCCGCTGGACGATCCGCACCAGCTCGGTCCGCACGCCCGCGCCACTCAGCGAATCGAGGAGGAGCCGCCCGTTCCCGTCGTCGCCGACCGCCCCGAGCAGAGCGACATCGGCACCGAGGCGGGCCGCCGCGACGGCGGTGTTGGCCCCCTTGCCACCGGGCAGGATCTCCGTGTCCCCACCGAGGACGGTCTCGCCGCCCACGGGGCGTCGTTCCGTGGCGACGACCAGGTCCGCATTCGCAGACCCCACGACCAGCACCCGAGCAGCAGTCACGGGATCAAGCCTGCCATGAGATCAGCGGGGCCGATCGGGGCCCGCTCTTGTGCGAATGTGAATTCCTTTGTAACTTTCCGAGCGGCTGATGCGACAATCAGGCGAGTGTTCGCACCAGTCATCACCTTTTCAGGTGAGTCTGAGGGCCGGGCGTCATTATGCCGGCCAGGCGGACTCTCCACTGACACACCGCGTTCGCGCGGTGTTTTGTCCGGCCCCGGTCCCCAGGACCAGTCGGGCATCGGGTCGCCGGCACCGGTCACGTAGCCCCCCGAGTGATCGGTGTCGGCGGCGCCCTGATGAGCGTTACAGCACCACGTTGACGAGCCGACCGGGTACCACGATCACCTTGCGTGGTTCGCCGCCGGCGAGCAGCGCGGTGACCTTCTCGTCGGCCAGCGCCGCGGCCCGCACATCGTCGGTGCCTGCGTCGGCCGCCACGGTGACCCGCGAGCGCACCTTGCCGTTGACCTGGATCGGGTACTCGACGGTGTCGTCGACCAGGTACTTCTCGTCCGGCACCGGGAACGGCCCGTGCACCAGGGTGTCCGGGTGGCCCATCCGGTTCCACAGCTCCTCGGCGATGTGCGGGCACAGCGGCGCCAGCATCAGCGCCAGCGGCTCCGCCAGTCCGCGCGGCGTGGCCTCCGCCGAGCCGTAGACCTTGGTGACGTAGTTGTTCAGCTCGATGAGCTTCGCGCCCGCGGTGTTGAACCGCAGTTCCGCGTAGTCCTCACGCACCCCGGCAGTGGTCTTGTGCAGCTGCCGCAGGTCCGCGTCGGTGAGCTCGGCGTCGTTGACCCGTACCCGGCCGCTCTCCTCGTCGACCACCAGCCGCCACAGTCGCTGCAGGAACCGGTGTGAGCCGACGACGTCCTTGGTCGCCCACGGCCGGGAGTCGGCGAGCGGCCCCATCGCCATCTCGTAGAACCGGAACGTGTCGGCGCCGTAGTTGTCGGCCATCTCGTCCGGTGTGACGACGTTCTTGAGGCTCTTGCCCATCTTGCCGTATTCCTGGGTGACCTCTTGCCCATTGTGGAAGAACTTGCCGTCCCGCTCCTCCACCTCGTCCGCCTGCACGTAGAAGCCCCTGGCGTCCCGGTAGGCGTAGGCCTGGATGTAGCCCTGGTTGAACAGCTTGCGGTATGGCTCGCTCGAGGAGAGGTAGCCCAGGTCGTACAGCACCTTCTGCCAGAAGCGCGAGTACAGCAGGTGCAGCACCGCGTGCTCCACACCGCCGACATAAAGGTCCAGTCCGCCAGGGTCGTTGACTCCGTGCTCGGCGGGTCGCGGACCCATCCAGTACTTCTCGTTCTCCGGGTCGACGAACCGCTCGGTGTTCGTCGGGTCGATGTAGCGCAGCTGGTACCAGCAGGAACCCGCCCACTGCGGCATGACGTTGGTGTCCCTGCGGTACTTCTTCGGCCCGTCGCCCAGGTCCAGGGTCACCTCGACCCAGTCGGTGGCCTTCGCCAAGGGCGGCGCGGGTTCGGAGTCGGCGTCCTCCGGGTCGAACGTCTTCGGCGAGTAGTCCGCCACATCCGGCAGCACCACCGGCAGCTGGTCCTCGGGCAACGGGATCGGCATCCCGTCGGAGTCGTAGACGATCGGGAACGGCTCACCCCAGTAGCGCTGCCGCGCGAACAGCCAGTCGCGCAGCTTGTACTGCACGGTGCCCTGGCCGTGGCCGTGTTCCTCCAGCCACGCGATGATCGCCTGCTTGGCGTCATCGACACCCATGCCGTTGAGGCTCAGGTCCTCGTTCGAGGAGTTGATCGCCGGCCCGTCACCGGTGTAGGCCTCGCCGTCGAAGCCCTCGCTCGGCTGCACCGTCCGCACGATCCTCAAGCCGAACCTGCCTGCGAAGTCCCAGTCGCGCTGGTCCTGCCCGGGAACGGCCATGATCGCGCCGGTGCCGTAGCCCATCAGCACGTAGTCGGCGATGAACACCGGGATCTGTTCGCCGTCGACCGGGTTCGTGGCGAAGGAACCGGTGAAGACACCCGTCTTGTCCTTCATCTCCTGCCGGTCCAACTCGGACTTGCGGGAGGTCTGCTGGCGGTAGGCGGCCACGGCCTCCGCGGGTGTGGCCGCACCACCGGTCCACCGCGCGTCGACGCCCTCCGGCCACTGCTCGGCGGTGAGCGTCTCCACCAGCGGGTGCTCGGGCGCCAGCACCATGTAGGTGGCACCGAAGAGCGTGTCCGGGCGGGTGGTGAAGATCTCGATGACCTCGTCGCCTGCGGGAAAGCGCACGTTGGCGCCGCGGGAGCGGCCGATCCAATTGCGCTGCATGCTCTTGACCTTTTCCGGCCAGTCCAGCAGCTCCAAGTCGTCGACCAGACGGTCGGCGTAGGCGGTGATGCGCATCATCCACTGGCGCAGGTTCTTGCGGAACACCGGGAAGTTGCCGCGCTCGCTGCGGCCGTCCGCGGTGACCTCCTCGTTGGCCACCACGGTGCCGAGGCCGGGAGCCCAGTTCACCGGCGCCTCGGAGATGTAGACCAGCCGGTGCGAGTCGATGATCTTGTGCCGCTCGACACGGCTCAGCTCGCTCCAGGCCCGCCCGTCCGGCGTCGGCCGGTCACCGGCCGCGTACTCCTTCTCCAGTTCCGCGATCGGGCGGGCCTTGGCCTGCTCGTCGTCGTAGTAGGAGTTGAAGATCTGCAGGAAGATCCACTGTGTCCACCGGTAGTAACCGACGTCCGTTGTCGCGATCCGGCGCCGCTCGTCGTGGCCGAACCCCAGCCGCCGGATCTGGCTCAGGTACCGCTCGATGTTGGCCTCGGTGGTGGTGCGCGGGTGCGTGCCGGTCTGCACCGCGTACTGCTCGGCGGGCAGGCCGAAGGCGTCGAAGCCCATCGTGTGCAGCACGTTGCGGCCGATCATCCGGTTGTACCGGGCGTAGACGTCGGTACCAATGAACCCCAGCGGGTGGCCGACGTGCAGTCCTGCACCGGACGGGTACGGGAACATGTCCTGCACGAACAGCTTGTCCGAGGGCAACGGCACGCTGTCATCGACGAGCGGTCCCACCGGGTTCGGGGCGTGGTAGGTCCCGTGGTCAGCCCAGTAGTCCTGCCAGCGCCGCTCGATCTGCCCGGCGAGTGCGGCGTTGTAACGCTGCGCGGGAGTCGTCTCGGTGCTGTCTGTCATCGCCGAACCCTTCGCTCTACCCACCTGCTCGAAAACAACGGAACCCCTCCGCCTCCAGGGCGTGAGGGGTTCGCCGCACCGACCGGAATCTCCGGTCAGCGCGGCCGGCTAAGGAACAGGCTGGCCGTATCCACAGCTCTCATCGTAGCCACCCCGACCACCGCGTTTTCGGCAAGCCCTACCTCATGGCCAGCGCGATGACCTGCGTCACCTGGCCGCTTGAGAAGTTGTCGTCACTCACGAGCAGGAGGCTGCGCTCGCCGGTCGCCAGGCGCGGGCCCCAGGTCATGCCCTCGACATTGTCGACGTGGTCGATCGGAAGGTCGGCGAGGTCGGCGACGAGCTTCTTGCGCACCGGCTTCACCTCGGGCGCATCGGCCAGCGACGGCACAGCCAGGACGTTGCTGGCGCCGCGGGTGTCGATCTCGAAGATCCGCACCCGGTTGCCCACCCCGCTGACATAGGCGCGTTCGAGCACGAGGAACCGCGCCGGATCGCCGCCCGCGGCCAGGATCGACACGACACCGTTGTTTGCCGAGCCGCCGGGTGCCGGCGTCGCGAACACCGGTTCCTGCTGGTAGGCGTACTGCCTGAGCACGGGACCGAAGCGACTTTGCACCGTGATCCTGGACAGCGCACCGTGCTCGGGAGTGGCCTCGGGGCCGTCCTGCTGGAGAGGTCCTTCCAGCGCCGTCACCACGAGCGAGCCGGCAGCGGCGAACGTCATCGCTTCGAGTACCTGGTTCGGGCGCGGCCCCGCGGTCTCCGAAACCCGCTCGTTCTCCGGAATCGGCAGGTCTCGTACATAGGCACCGGTGCGAGTCGCCTCCCGCACCGACGGGTCGGGCGTGGCGGCAACGCCACTGCGGTCGCCTTCCTGGCTCCAGTAGTAGGTGCCGCACCACGGGTCGACGCGCAGTTCCTCGGGGTCGACGGCGTCCGTCGGGTAGGTGGAGCCGTCGGGCTGGGTCAGTGCGTGCGTGCCGGTGAACGTCACCTCGCCGAGCCCGCGGGCGGTGACCGGGATCTTCGCCGTGTAGAAGCGCGCCGGCTGCAGTTGTGAGCGGTCGTCGCTGAGCAGGACGTACTGGCCGGTGCGGTAGTCGTAGTCGATACCCGAGAGCCCGCCGACTGTCGTGCCGGCGAACGGCAATGCGTTCGGCACGGTCCGCACGCCGAGCACGCGCACCTGTTGGTCGGCGTGGGCCGGTGGGGTGGCGAAGGTCAGCAGGGCAAGCCCGAGCAGGCCGGTGACAAGGCGTTTTCCAGACATGGCCCACAGCACATCGCATCAGGGTGTCAGGCAGGTGTCATCGAGCTGGCAAGTATTGTCGGCCGCGTGTTCGTGGTCGCGCTGGTTCCCGCACTGCTCGGCATCCTGGTCGGCTGGGGTGGTTACCTCGGCCTACGGGAGAAACTGCCGCGGGATCGCGGTGCCGGTGTGCGAACAGCGGCCACGCTGCGCAGCGACGAGGCGTTCCGGGTGGCGAACAAGGTCGCCGGACTGCCGACCGTCGTCGCGGGTGCGGTGGGTGTGGTCGCCGGTGTGGCCGGGCTGCTCATGCCCAGTGCCGCAGGCACCATCATCGCCGCGGTGGTGGGGCTGATCGGGATGTTCGTGCTCGTCGCGGGCGGAGGGCTCCTCGGCCACCGTGCCGCTGCCGCCGTTCCCCTGCCGCGCGAGGTGCCGTCGAGTTGCGCGGGATGCGCCTGCGGGGGCTGTTCGCTTCTGGGCGGAGCGAAGACCGAGACGGCGTCCTGATCCCGTCAGTTGCGTTGCAGGTCGCCGGGATGCGTGGCCAGTAGCGCGGTCGGCAGGCCCTGCCTGCGCAGCACCTGACCCCACAGGTCCCGCTTCGGCGTTGCGAGCACATCGCCCGGCAAGGCAGGGACGATCAGCCAGTCACCGCGGTCGATCTCGCCGGCCAGCTGGCCCGCGTCCCAGCCCGCGTAGCCCGCGAAAACCCGCAGACCACGGACCTTCGACACCAGCGCGTCCGGATCGGCGTCCAGGTCCACCAGCGCGACCGGACCGCGTACCGCGATGACCCCCGGGACACTCGCCGCGGTCTCGCCCGTACGCAGCGCCGCAAGGCACAAGGCCGTCTTCTTCTCCACCGGGCCGCCCACGAACACCGCCTGCGGCTCCACCACATGCTCGCCCCAGGCCGGCAACACCTCGTCGACCGGGACATCGCTCGGCCGGTTCAGCACGACCCCGAGGGTGCCCTCGTCGCGGTGATCGATCACGAACACGACGGTCCGGCGAAAGTTCGGGTCGAACATCGTGGGGGCAGCGACCAGGAGTGTGCCTGGTTCCACCTCGGCGTCCGCTCGCACGTGTCCATGATCCCACTCGTAGTGTCGGCTGGCGTTACGGTGCCATATCTCCGCGATCTCACCGCAACATGCGCCGAACACACCTAAGCTGAGGACTTGTGACAGCGGGAACGCAGGCGACGGCCAGGCTTGCCGTGCCGCGTGCACTGGTGGCGATCCCCGCTTTTCGCAAGCTGCTCTACCTGCGGTTCTCCATGCACTGGGGCGACGGCGCCTTCCAGGCGGGCCTCGCGGGCGCGGTGTTGTTCAATCCGGAGCGGGCCGCTGATCCGCTCACCATCGCGGGTGGGTTCGCCGCATTGCTGCTGCCGTACTCGATCGTCGGCCCGTTCGCCGGTGCGCTGCTCGACCGCTGGGACCGGCGCCGCGTGCTCGTAGTGGCCAACGCACTGCGAGGGCTGGCGATCCTCATCGCCGCCACCGCGGTGGGCGCGGGTCTCGATGGTGCACCGCTCTTCTCGCTCGCCCTGCTGGTGATGGGCATCTCCCGGTTCGCGGGGGCAGGGCTGTCGGCGTCCCTGCCGCATGTCGTGCCTGCCGAGCGGCTCGTCACCGCGAACGCGCTGTCGGCGACACTCGGCGCCGCGATCGCCGTGGTCGGCGGGGCGTGTGCGATCGGCCTGCGTGCTGTCCTCGGTGCCGGTGACGTCGGTTCTGGCTGGACGACGTCGTGCGCCGCTGTCGGCTCGGTGCTCGGCGCCATACTCGCGACCCGTTTCCGGCGGGGCAGCCTCGGCCCGGACCGGGTCGACGAGCCCGCCAGCACGTTCGCCGCCGTCGCGGCCGGGCTCGCGTCGGGCGCGCGGGCGGCCGCCCGTACCCCGAGCGTGCGCGCGGGGCTGATCGCCCTGCTGGCACATCGTGCCGCCTTCGGCATCTCGCTGCTGCTCACCGTCCTGCTCATGCGGTACTCCTTCACCGACCTGGGGCCGCTCAGGGCCGGGCTGCCGGGCCTGGGGCAGCTCGCGCTGATGGGCGGCGTCGGCATCCTGCTCGCGGGATTGCTCACGCCGCGCCTGGTCGCGCGGTTCGGCAGGCGAGGTGCGACCGTGTGCGTGCTGGCCGTCGCGGCTGCCGCGCAAGCCGGTCTGGGTTTACCCATGACGCTGCCTTCGGTGCTGCTCGCGGCGTTCGTCATCACCTCGGCAGGCCAGGTGCTCAAGCTCTCGGTGGACGCGGCCGTGCAGCACGACATCGGGGACGAGACGCGCGGCCGGGTCTTCGCCCTCTACGACACGCTCTTCAACATCACGCAGGTCGCCGCGGTGTCGTTCGCGGCGCTGTTCGCACCGCTCGACGGGCACTCGCACGGGTTGCTGATTGTCGCGACGGGGCTCTACTTGGTCGGTATCGCCGGATTCGCCGCGTCCACCCGTTAGGGTGAGAACGTGACCATGGCTGGTAACGCAGCGTCGGCGACCGTCACATCGCGAGACGGCCTCGTCCGCGCCACCGTTGATTCGTCCGGAACGCTGACCGGGCTCGAGTTCGCCCCAACAGCATTCGAGCGCAGCGATCCGGAGTCCCTCGCGCAGACCGTGCTGGAGGTCGTCCAGCAGGGCAGAACCAGGGTCCAGCACGAACGCGATGCGCTGAAGCCGCCGCCCGTGCCGCCGCGGCCGACTCGGAAGCGCATTCGGCACACGCGGCAGGTTTGATTACTGTTAGGCCGCGTCTGAGTTTGGGTAACTGAGGGGGGACCGGGTGCGCTACCGAGTCGAGGTGGCTGATCGCCCAGATGCGTTGTACGCCCTGTGGGACGGGCAGATCTTCCGTGCACAACGCTCGACCGCGGACGAGTCGATCTTGCTCGTGGCACTGCCTGGGGAGACACCGGACGGCTTCGACGCCGAATGGAACGGCGCCCCGGCGAAGGTCGTGCCGGCTGCCGAGGCACCGGCGACATTCGGCATCCACACCTACTGCTTCCACGACGACGAGCCCTACCGGGTCGAACCGCGCTCGGGCGAGGGCGAGCTGACACTGCGCTGGGCGGGCCGGGACGACGAGGTCGCCCGGACGCTCGGCCTCAGCGACTTCACCACCACCACGGACGATCCGGAGAGCCTCACCGTCCTGTGGCAGGAGCGGCACGACTTCGCCGACGACAGGGCGCCGCGCAGTGCGCCAGGAAGTGGCGACGGGCAGGCGCTGCTACGGGCCATCGGGCGGACGCTGCTGAGCTTCCTGCCACCGGGCTGGCAGCGGGTGGGGGCGCAGTTCCGGCAGGTGGGGGACTACGCCGAACTGGAGGTGCGAGCCGTCGCCGATGACGTGGCGGTGTCGCTGTCGGCGCCGCCGCAGCTCAGCCAACTGTTCGCGCAGTTGCGCTCGGCGATGTACGAGCCCGACACGGGTACCTGGTTCCAGGGCACCTACACCCTGGATGCGAGCTCGAACTTCGACTTCGACTACGACGCCGAGCGGGAGCCGGACTGGCGCCTGCCGCCGGCGGGTCGTACCACTGCCCGCAGCTACGACATCGAGCTCGGCTACTACCCGCGCAAGCGCTTGCCGGCGTGGCTGGCAGCGAAGGCGGGGCTCCCACTGGACGTGACGTTCCGCCAGGCCCGGGTCGTCGACAGCCATGCCGCGGGTGAGAAACCGGTGATCAACCGGCCACCGGTGCCAAAGGAGGAAGTGCAGCGCATCCTCGGCTACCTCTACCGCGCGCCGATCACGGTCGCCAGGCCGGGCGCACTGCCGGATCTCTTCACACCCGGCCCGCCGAACGTGCCGGACGCGTTCCACACCGACGGCGTCTGGATCTGGCCCGCTGCGGTGCCGCACTACCTGCGCAAGTACGGGGTGCCGCCGGAGGCGGAACTGCTGGACCACATCCGCGCACACGACTACCGGCCGCCCTACGTCGGCCGGCTCCTGCGGGCAACGGCGGAGGCGGAGATCCTGGGCCTGCCGTACCCACCACGCACCGCCGAGGACCTTGCCGAGCCGGACGCCGTCACCCGTGTCGAGCGTGGCGCGGAGCCGAAACCGGCGCTGCGCGCCTCGGAGGTTCTCACCGTGTTGTCGCGGCGGCTCGCCGAGTACGGCATCGCCGACAACGCGTACCGGATCGGCGAGACCGCCGACGGAGCGTGGTGCCTGCACCGCACGGCGCACGGCTGGGAGGTCGCCCGGTACACCGACGGCGCGCCGGTCGAGCCACGGCACTTCCCCCGTGCGCAGCAGGCAGCTGAGGCGCTACTCGGTGCGCTACTGCTGGTACCGGGCCGCGCACGGCAGGGCGCGTCCGAGGACTCCGAGGCGCCGGAACCGGCCGCGCAGGCCTCGGACTGGCCGATCCTGCCGCTGCGGGGCGAGCCGCCGCTCACGTACTACCGCGGCAAGCGCCTGGTCACGCTGCCCGCCGCAACGGTGGTGCAGCGGTACGGCAACGAGAGCGGCAACCTAGTCCATCCACAGGGCACCCAGTTCCCGGAGACGTCACTGGCCTTCGAACGTGAGCACGACGTGCACACGTACCTGGTGCGGCGGCCGATCCGCGTGCTCACCGGCGTGACCCTGCCGTGGGGACCACTGCCGGGCGGCGCCGTCGCGTACCTGCTACCCCGCGCGATCGGGCACCACGTCGAATCCGGAGCCCTTCAACGGCAGAAGTGACTGCACCCAAGGCCACCTTGGGGGACGTTTCAGCGGGCGGTCACTTCGGCGGTTCGATGCCCTGCTCGACGGCCCACTTGCGTAGTTCGGCCACGGCCTCGTCGTACCCGAGCGGCCCGCGGTCGAGCCGCAGTTCCTTCAGGTACTTCCACGCCTTGCCCACGAGCGGACCCGGCTGGAGCCCGAGCAGCCGCATGATCTCGTTGCCGTCGAGATCGGGGCGCACCCGCGCGAGGTCCTCCTGCTCGGCAATGCGGGCGATGCGCTCCTCGAGCTCGTCGTAGGTCCGCTGAAGTGCGGCGGCCTTGCGCTTGTTACGCGTCGTGCAGTCGGCCCGCACGAGCTTGTGCAGCCCGGGGAGCAGCTCGCCGGCGTCGGTGACGTAGCGGCGCACGGCCGAGTCGGTCCACTCACCCTTGCCGTACCCGTGGAACCGCAGGTGCAGGTACACGAGCTGGGACACGTCGTTGATCACGTCGTTGGCGTACCGCAGCTCGCGCAAACGCTTGCGCGTCATCTTGGCACCGACGACCTCGTGGTGGTGGAAGCTGACTCCGCCGCCCTGCTCGAACTTCCGCGTGCCCGGCTTGCCGATGTCGTGCAGCAGCGCGGCCAGGCGCAGCACCAGATCAGGCCCCGTCACCGGCTCGTGTCTGGTCTCCAGGTCGATCGCCTGCTCGAGCACGGTCAGCGAGTGCTGGTAGACGTCCTTGTGCTGGTGGTGCTCGTCGATTGCGAGACGCATGCCCGGCACCTCGGGCAACACGTGATCCGCGAGCCCGGTGTCGACCATCAGCTCGATGCCCCGTCGCGGCAGAGCGCCGAGCAACAGCTTCGACAGCTCCGCCTGCACCCGCTCGGCGGTGATCCGGTCGATCTCGCCGGACATCCGGGTCATCGCGTCGACCACCCGCGGCGCAGGTTCGAAGCCGAGCTGAGCGACGAAGCGTGCCGCCCGCAGCATCCGCAACGGATCGTCGGCGAAGGACTCCTCCGGGGTGGCCGGCGTGTCCAGCGACTTGCGTGCGAGAGCCTCGAGGCCGTTGTGCGGGTCGATGAACTTCTTGGTCGACAAGTCGATGGCCATCGCGTTGACGGTGAAGTCACGGCGCACAAGGTCGGCCTCGATCGTGTCGCCGAACGCCACCTCGGGACGTCGCCCGACGCGGTCGTAGCTGTCCGCGCGGAAGGTCGTGATCTCCAGCGTCGCGCCGTTCTTGGCGGCACCCACCGTGCCGAACTCGATGCCGGTGTCCCACACCGCATCGGCCCAGCCGGACAGGATGGCCTGGACACGGTCCGGCCGCGCGTCGGTGGTGAAGTCCAGATCGGGAGACAGCCTGCCGAGCAACGCATCGCGTACGCTGCCGCCGACGAGGTACAGCCGGTGGCCTGCCTCGGCGAAACGTGCGGCGAGCTCGTCGGCGAGCGGGGAGATGCGCATCAGCTCCGTCACCGCATTCTCCTTCGCGGTGATGTGGTTCACGCCGATCCCACCCCCGACGCGGTCCCCTTACAACACAAGCGGATCAACACAGACACGAGAAGCCAGCCTACCGGCGGCACCGTTTGCTCTAGCATCGCAGCATGCCTGGATCGGTCGGTCGCTCCGGTGGCGCAAAACCGGGACGACGGTCCCGGCGACGCCGCGGTAGGCGGCTGACCACGGTCAACGAGACGTCGGCCGGCGGGTTGGTGGTTGATCCCCAACGCCAGCACGCGGTGCTGATCGGCCGGCTCGACCGGCAGGGCCGGTTGCTCTGGTCCCTGCCGAAAGGTCACATCGAGGACGGCGAGACGACCGAGGAGACCGCCGTGCGCGAGGTGAAGGAGGAGACCGGCATTACCGCGCACGTGCTGCGGCCTCTCGGCACGATCGACTACTGGTTCGTGGCCGAGCGCAAGCGGGTTCACAAGACCGTGCATCATTTCCTCCTCGAAGCGGGCGGCGGCGAGCTCTCCGACGAGGACGTGGAGGTCACGGAAGTGGCCTGGGTGCCGCTGACCGAGCTGGAAAGCAAGCTCGCCTACGCCGACGAGCGCAAGCTCGTGCGCAAGGCACGCGACATGTTCGAGGGAGCACCCGAGTGAGCAAGCTCAGCGCGCTGGCGCTGGCATTGGCGTTCCTCATCGCGCAGGGCCTTTCCGGCGCGACCGTTGCCGCGCAGCCACTGGCGGCACCGAACTGGCTCCGGCTGGACGTCGCGCAGCTGAGCCCGCGCATGGTCACTCCTTCCACCGACGAGCTGGTCGTCACCGGCACGGTCACCAACGTCAGCGACCGCACGATCACCGAGGTCGTCGCACGTCTGCAGCTCGGCGCCCGGCAGACGAGCCCGTACGAGCTCGAGCAGTCCCTGATCGAGCCGCCCCCCACCGACTCCGGCGCCTCGGCGTGGGTCGGCGTCGCCGACTCCCTCGAGCCGGGCAACAGCGTCCCTGTCAGGATCTCCGTCCCGATCGCCGAGCTGCCGCTGTCGACCCCCGGGGTGTACCCACTGCTGGTCAACGTCAACGGCACACCGGCCTACGGCGGCGCGGCACGGCTCGCGGCAGTGCACATGTTCCTGCCGGTACTGGACTCGGCCACCGGCTCCGGAAGCTCCCAAGCGACCCCGGTCTCGGTGCTGTGGCCGATTACCGCGGCGAAGCCCAGCGTGGTGTCGGCGCCGACCGGCGGGTCACTCGTGCTCGGCGATGACGGGGTCGCCGCCCAGCTCAAACCGGGAGGGCGGCTCGACGCGCTGGTCAGCGCGGCGGCGACACAGCGGGACAACCCCGCGGTGTTCGGCTCGCTGTGCTTCGCCATCGATCCCGAGCTGCTCGACACCGTCGAGGCGATGAGCAACGGCTACCAGGTGCGCGTGCCCGGCGGCCAGGTAGAGGGCTCCGGCCGGGACGACGCCGGCCGCTGGCTGGCGCAGCTGAGGGCGCTGGTCGCCGGCCACTGTGTGATCCAGCTGCCCTACGCCGACGCCGATCTCACCGCCGTGTCGCGCATCAGCTCGCCGACCGACCTCGTGGGCACTGCACTGAACGGTGCGTCGATCCTGGAGAAGCTCGGCGTGCAGCCGCGGCGGGGCGTGGTCTGGGCAGGCGGCACGCTCGATCACACGACCGCGCGCGCGGTCGCCGACGCCGGGGTCACCACGGTCATCACCACCGCTGCAGGCGGCGACGAGCAGGACTCGTCGGTGCTGGACGGCACCCGCATGCGCGGTCTGTCACCCGACTCGCTGGTCGCCACGGCAATGCGCGGACAGCGCAGCGACGCCGCCAGCGCGCAGACACCCGCCGACCAACCTGCCATCGCAACGCAGAACGGGCTCGCCGCACTGGCATTCCGGACCGGGCTCGGTGAGAACACCAGCGGCACCGTGCTGATCGCGCCGCCGCGGCGCTGGGATGCGCCTGCCGGCGAGCTGGTCTCGTTCCTGGATTCACTCGCGGCATTGCAGGCCGCCGGCACGGTACGACCGGAGTCACTGGACGAGGTACTGGCGGCGCCCCCCGGTGCCGGCACTACCGGATCGAACGGCGGGGCGTCCGGCGCCAGCACCGCCACGGTGTCCAGCGAGGTCATCGGTGAGCTGTCCGAAGTGGAGAACACCGCCGCCGACCTGCAGAGCGCGATGACGGTGGACCCGACCCGCCAGGTGCAGCCCGCGGCGGTGATCCAGCCGCTGCACAACGCGGTGCTGCGCGCGACGTCGACCGCCTGGCAGAGCGATCCCAGCCTGCGCATGGCGGCCGCAGGGTCCGCGACCGCGCAGCTGAGCGATATGCGCAGGCAGGTGACGGTGACCACGCTGTCCCAACCGGTGTCGCTGGCCTCGGGCTCCAGTCCGCTGCCGGTGACGCTGAGCAATGCGCTGCCTGTCGCCATTACGGTGCGCATCAAGCTGGAGAACAGTGCGGGCCTGCGGCCTGCCCGGATCCAGGACACCCCGCTCACCGCTGACAGCAAGGTCTCGCGCTACATCCCGGCCGAGGCCCTGCGATCCGGGCGCTTCAACGTCGACGTGTCGCTCACCACGCCCGGTGGCACCAAACTCGGCAACACGGCCCGCCTCGAACTCACCTCGAACGAGTTCGGCGTGGTCACGGTGGTGCTCACCGCCACGGCGGCAGGCGCGCTCGTGTTGCTGTCCGGAAGGCGGCTCTACCTGCGGGCTAAGGGACGCCGGAGGACCGAAGGCCGGTAGTCGCTGAGATTTGCCCCGTCGGCAGATTACCCTGAATCGACCAAGCTTTGCCGCCGACGGATTGGGCACGTGTGGACAGAGAGCCGGGCCAGCCGCCCGAGCGTGCGGGTAGGCCTCCGCGTCCCGACCGTGTTCCGCCCGCGCGAACCGGGCGTAAACCGCCGCCCCCGGACCCCCGACAGCCCCGCCAGGGACCCGAGCGGGGCTTCGACGTACCGCCGCCCGTCGAGCCACGCCAGAACGGCCGCGTGCCGCGCTTTCGCGGCCGCCCGCCAACGCCACCACCCGGCGGGCGGCAACTGCCGGGCCGTCAGCCCCCACCGCAGGTGCCGCCCGGCCCGCCGCCACAACAGGGACCGCCCCGCCGGGGACGGCCGGCTGAGCAGCAACAACGTCAACAGCCCGTACGGCCGTGGCGGCAGGAAGCGGAGCCCAACCGCCGGGTGACACCACCGCCGCCGAGCGAGTCGACGATGTTCATCCCGCGCGAGCGCGGGATGCCGCCCGGCGTGCGCTGGCCAGCCGCGGACCCCGACGTGCTGCGGCCCTACGACGAGCTCGCCACCCGGATGATGCCGCGGATCCTCGACGGCCCCCGGCCATCCGAGATCGGCGAGCGGCTGCCACCGATGCAGCTGGAGCGGCCGAAGGAGGAGCCGGCCAAGGGGCCGTCGCTGGCCAAGGCCAGCAGCCGGATGGCCATCGCCACGCTGACCAGCCGGATCACCGGCTTCGCGTGGAAGGTCATGCTCGCGTGGGTGGCCACGCTCGGCGTGCTCTACGACTCGTTCACCGTCGCGAACACGCTGCCGCTGATCATCAACGAACTGCTGCTCGGCGGCGTGCTGACCAGTGTGGTGGTGCCGCTGCTCGTGCGGTCGCAGGACGACCGGGACGGCGGTGAGGCCTACACCCAGCGCCTGCTCACGATGGCGGTGACGATCCTCGGCATCGGCACGGTCGTGTCCACCGCGCTGGCGCCGTGGCTGACCTCGCTGCTCATGGATGAGACCGGCGAGGCGAACGCGCAGCTCGCGACCTGGTTCGCCTACCTGCTGCTCCCCGGACTGCTGTGTTACGGCCTGTTCGCCGTGCTGTCGGCGATCCTCAACGCCAAGCAGATCTTCGGCCCCGCCCAGTGGGCCCCGGTGGTCAACAACCTGGTCATCTTCGCCACCATCGCCGCGTTCGCACTGGTGCCGGGCGATCCGACGATCATCCCGACCGAGATGAGCGACCCGAAGGTGCTGGTACTCGGCGTCGGCGTGCTGGCCGCCATGGTGGCCCAGTCGCTGTTCCTGGTGCCTGCCCTGCGCCGATCGGGCTTCCGGTTCAGGTGGCGCTGGGGCATCGACCAGCGGCTGAAGGAGTTCGGCGGGCTCGCGCTGTGGATCCTTGGCTATGTCGCGGTGAGCCAGATCGGCATGGTCGTCAACACTCGGGTGCTCACCGGCGGCGCCGCGGGCGGCACCTCGATCTACTCCAACGCGTGGCTGCTCTTCCAGCTGCCCTACGGCGTCATCGGCGTCTCGCTGCTCACCGCGCTGATGCCGAAGATGAGCCGGGCCGCTGCCGACAGCGACTTCCGCGCGCTGATCAGTGACCTTTCGTACGGTTCGCGACTGACGACACTCTTGCTGCTGCCGGTGTCGGCCGTGATGGCGGTCGCAGGCACATCCATCGGTGTCGCGCTGTTCGCACTGGGCGAGGGTTCGGTCGCCGATGCCGAGCGGCTCGGCCAGGCCCTCGCCGTGTCCGCGTTCGGCCTCCTGCCCTACGCGCTGGTCATGCTGCAGATGCGGGTCTTCTACGCGATGAAGGACTCGCGGACGCCGACGTTGATCATGGTCGTGATGACGGCGGTGAAGATCCCGCTGCTCTACCTGGCCTCGGCGATCCTGCATCCGGTGAACGTCGTGCTCGGCGTGATGATGGTGAACTCGCTGGTCTTCGTCGTCGGTGCCGTACTCGGCCAGGTCTGGCTGTGGGTCAAGCTCGGCAACCTGCGCAGCAAGCGGGTGCTCGGCGTCATCCTGTTCACGGTCGTCGCCAGCGGGCTCGGCGCGCTCGCCGCCGTGCTCGTCGGGATGCTCGTACCCGATGCCGCCGGACCGGTACTCGGCTCCTGGATCAAGCTCATCCTGCAGGGCGTCGTCGGCATCGCTGTGTCGTTCGGTGTGCTGATCGCACTGAAAGTTGACGAGTTGACCCCGGTCACCCGCAGAATCACTCGGTTGGTCCGGCGCGCGTAACCTGCCGTTTGCAACGAGTATTCACGTACCCTCGTCGGCAGACGTGTGGTCGAGCGAAGGCAGGGGGTCCGACCCGAGGTGGGCGCGAGTACGCGGGGTGGATCGCTGGCGCCGGGTGGCGTCGTTGGCGACGGCCGCTACCGGCTGCTCGCCCAGTTCGGAATCGACGAGCGCGCCGGCGCGCACTTGTGGCGGGCACGTGACGGGCAGCTGCGCCGCGATGTCGCACTCACGATGCTCGTCGGCGATCCCGCCGACGCGGAGGCGGCGCGGCTCGGCAGACGCACACTGGAACGCGCCGCGCACGCGGCGAAGTTCAACCACCCTGGTGTGGCACGCGTGCTGGACGTGCTCAGCCTAGGCAACGGCATCTCCTCCAGCGAGGGCCTGCTCGGCATCGTGGTGGCCGAGTGGACCAAGGGAACCGATCTCATCGACCTCGTCGCGGAACGGCCCGTCGAACCGGGCACTGCGGCGCGGATGGTGCAGGCGCTCGCCGAGTCGGTGGAGCTGGCGCACCAGTCCGGCCTGGTGCTGGGCATCGATCACCCGCAGCGACTGCGACTCACGCCGGACGGACGGCTCCGGCTGGCGTTCCCCGGGCCACTGCCCGACGCGACGCTGCGCGACGACGTCAAGGCGCTCGGCGCCGTGCTGTACCTGCTGCTCACCGGCCGCTGGGCGCTGCCGGGCGGGCCGCCCGCACTGCCTGCCGCGCCGCGCTCGCCAACGGGGCGTGTGGTGCCGGCCCGCTCGCTCTCGCCGCGCGTTCCGCCGGAACTGTCGGCGCTCGCCGTGCGCACGATCGAGGACGGCGGCCATGGCGGTATCCGGACGAGTGCGGCGATCCTGCGGGTGCTCGACCAGGCTGCGGAGGCCGCCGAGCGCACGCAGCTGATCAGCAAGGATCCCAGCATCGATCCCGATGGCGGGGTGTGGACGACCAAGAAGCCTGTCCGCGATGCCGCCAGCCGGCGCAAGCTCGCGCTCGGTGTCACGGTGGTCGTGGTCGCGGCCGTCGCCATCCTGGCCTGGCTCGGCATGATGGCGATCAGCTTCTTCCAGGACGATCCCGGTGCCATCGGCCCCGAGGTCAACCTCGCCGAACCGACGACGACGCAGCAGCAGGCGCCGCCACCGCAGAACCAGAATCCGCCGCCCGCGGCGCCCAGCGCGACCGGCGAACCAGTGGCCCCCACCGACATCACGGTCTACAACCCGGAGGGTGAGGGCGACGGTGTCCGCAATGCCGGGCGCGCGATCGACGGGGACCCGACGACCATCTGGCGCACCGACCAGTACCGGCAGCAGTTCCCGACGTTCAAAGCCGGGGTGGGGCTGATCGCGCAGTTCGACAACCCGATCGACCTCGCGGAGGTCCGAATCACCGGCAACAGCCCCGGCACGAGGGTGGAGATCAGGGTCGCCGACGAGGCGAATCCGCCGCTCGACGCCACGAGGGTGGTCGGATCCGGCGAGCTGCGCAACGTCGAGACCGAGATCACGCTGCGGGAGCCGACCTCGGCGCAGTACGTGATCGTCTGGGTCAGCAGGCTCTCCGGCGACGCACCGCAGTACGTCTCGGAGATCGGCGAACTGGCCTTCCTGCCTGCCCAATAAACAGTCACACGCTCTTAGAGCGCGTCTGAGAACCGTCCTCCGTGCGAGCGGTGATCCAGATGGATGCATCGCAAGGCGGAGGAGGGAGCCATGACGGAGTCATGGTGACCG